>JAGHSY010000077.1 GCA_018065615.1 Candidatus Colenecus caballi
TCGCGGCGGACACCCTTGCCTTTGGCTGTAACCTTCCCACTATCAGGGCGGTTTAGGGACTTTCACCCTTTAGAGTACGTTCGTGCTGGACGAACAAAAAAAACCGGTCCGTCGGGACCGGTTTTTCGTACTGTATGTGACAGGATTACATCATTCCGTCCATTCCGCCCATTCCGGGATTCATTGCCGGCATGGGTTTGTCTTCCTTCTTTTCAACAATGACACATTCCGTTGTCAGGAACATGCCGGCAATTGAAGCGGCGTTCTCAAGAGCTACGCGGGTAACCTTTGCGGGATCTACCACACCGGCCTTCATCAGGTCCTCATAGCGGTCAAAGCGTGCATTGTAACCAAAGTTGCCCTTTCCTTCTGCAACCTTCTGTACTACGACTGCACCTTCCTTGCCTGCGTTGAACACAATCTGACGCAGAGGCTCCTCTATGGCACGGCGTACAATCTGGATACCGGTCTGTTCATCGGCGGTCTCACCCTTGACCTTGTCCAGGGCCTTGATTGCGCGGATGTATGCAACACCGCCACCTGCAACAATACCTTCCTCAATGGCTGCACGTGTAGCGCACAGGGCATCGTCAACGCGGTCCTTCTTCTCCTTCATCTCAGTCTCACTTGGAGCGCCGACCTTGATTACTGCAACGCCGCCTGCCAGTTTGGCCAGACGTTCCTGCAGCTTCTCCTTGTCATAATCACTTGTGGTGGTCTTGATCTGAGACTTGATCTGTGCAACACGTGCTGCAATCTTGTCCTTCTCACCCTTGCCGTTGACAATTGTGGTGTTGTCCTTGGTGATGGTGATCTTCTCTGCCGTACCAAGCATCTCCATGGTAGCCTGCTCCAGTTTGACGCCACGCTCTTCACTGATTACAAAACCGCCGGTAAGAACGGCAATGTCCTCAAGCATCTCCTTGCGGCGGTCACCGAATCCGGGAGCCTTGACGGCAGCAATCTTCAGACCTGAACGCAGACGGTTCACAACCAGAGTGGTCAGAGCCTCGGAATCGACATCTTCTGCAATGATAAGCAGGGGACGGCCGGTCTGGACAGCGGGTTCCAGTATGGGAAGCAGATCCTTCAGGTTCGATATCTTCTTGTCGTGGATAAGAATGAGCGGGTTCTCCATGACGCAGTTCATCTTCTCTGTGTCAGTCACAAAGTACGATGACAGATAGCCGCGGTCAAACTGCATGCCTTCAACGACGTCAATGTAGGTCTCACGGCCCTTAGCTTCTTCAATGGTGATCACACCGTCCTTTGAAACCTTCTGCATGGCCTCGGCAATGTGCTTGCCTATTTCAGGATCGTTGTTTGCTGAAATGGTGGCAACCTGCTCAATCTTGTCAAAGTCTGCACCTACTTCCTTGGCCTGTGCCTTGATGCTGGCAACGACAGCTTCCACAGCCTTGTCAATGCCGCGCTTCAGGTCCATGGGGTTGGCACCTGCGGTAACGTTCTTCAGTCCTACGTTTACAATGCTCTGTGCCAGAACGGTTGCTGTCGTTGTACCGTCACCTGCATCCTCACCGGTCTTTGAAGCGACTGACTTGACCAGCTGTGCGCCGGTGTTCTTGAATGAATCAGCCAGTTCAATCTCCTTGGCTACGGTCACTCCGTCCTTGGTTATCTGGGGTGCGCCGAACTTTTTCTCTATGATCACGTTGCGGCCCTTGGGACCAAGTGTCACCTTGACTGCGTTTGCCAACTCGTCAACACCCTGACGCATAAGGTCACGGGCATCGGTATTGAAAAGGATTTCCTTTGCTGCCATAATAGTTATTTATTTTGAAATGACTGCCAGAACGTCACTCTGGCGCATAATGAGATACTTCTTGCCTTCAAACTCCAGTTCGGTGCCCGAATACTTGCCGTAAAGGACGCAGTCGCCCTTCTTCAGGACCATCTCTTCATCCTTTGTGCCGTTACCTGCGGCAATGACTTCACCCTTCAGGGGCTTTTCCTTTGCTGTGTCCGGAATGATGATTCCACCTATTGTCTTCTCCTCAGCTTCTGCGGGAAGAACCAGAACTCTGTCTGCTAATGGTTTGATGTTCATTGTTTTATATAATTTAGTTATCGTCCTTCAACTTCAAGACTCCATGAACAGTGCCAAAAATGTGCCACACCGCCCGGCATGACACATTGACACATCGGAATATGATTATCTGACATTCTCTGCCAGGAACTTTGCCAAAGAGTCCGGCTTCATGTCCTTCTGAAAGTTACCGCCACAGAACACAGTGACATGGCCCGTCTCTTCCGATACCACCACCGCTACGGCATTTGTCTTCTCAACCACACCCATGGCGGCCCTATGGCGCAGTCCGAAACTCTTTGGAAGCGACTGCGAGTCCGATACAGGCAGGATGCAGGCCGCCGATTCGATGCGGTCACCTATGATGAGCATTGCGCCGTCATGAAGCGGCGTGTTCTTGAAGAAGATGTTCTCAATGAGACGCTGGCTGACATTGGCATTGATCTGTTCACCTGTCAGGCTTATGTCATGCAGTTCGTCATTCTGGCCGAACACTATCAGCGCACCGACCTTCTCCCTGCTCATGTTCTCACATGCCTGGACGACCGGCATCCATTTGGCCAGATCGGCCCCTTCATCCACACGGCGGCGCGTAAGCCAGTGGAACAGGTTCTTGGTGCGCGTTCCGGTACCCAGGTCACGGAAGAAACGGCGAATGTCATCGGCAAACAGGACAATGATGGCTATGACACCTACATCAACCAGTTTGTTGAGTATGGCGCCAAGAAGCTGCATCTTCAGGACTGACACCACCATCCAGACCAGTATGAACACAAGAATACCTATGAACATGTTCAGCGATCCGGTCTTCTTCATGAGCTTGTAAAGCGAGAAGAGCAGCAGCGCCACACATACCACGTCAATTATGTCCTTGACGCCAAATGAAACGAAATAGTCAGGCATATCACTTATTGTCTTTGGCCACCTGCACCATGCGGATCACCTGAACAGCTTCAGGGACATCATGAACCCTGAGCCATCCGGCACCGCCCTGCAGTGCTGCGGCATTCATTACCATTGTTGCGCCCAGACTCTGCTCCGGGGTTAAACCCAGAAGCCTGTAAGCCATGGACTTGCGGGAAAGTCCTGCCAGAACCGTAAGTCCCAGTTCAGACAATTGTCCCAGATTTGCCAGAACCGTCCAGTTCTGCTCCAGAGTCTTGCCGAATCCGAAACCCGGATCCAGAATGACACTGTCCTTCACATCGATGCCCATGTGGGACATCATATCGGTCTGACGGCGGAAAAATCCTATCATTTCAGCCATCACATCAGCCTTCACCGTCTCAGCCCAGGTCAGCACATATCGGACTCCGGTGCGGGCAACAAGGCTGAACATTTCAGGACATCCGCCTGACACGTCATTGACAATACCGGCCTTCCACTGCCGTATGCAACGTTCTGCAACGGCTGGGCGGAATGTGTCAACTGAAAGCAGAATGTCAGGGTATGCGCTCCTGACTGTGCTGAGCGCCCACTCAAGGCGCTCCATTTCCTGACTTTCAGAAACAGGCTGGCTGTCCGGACGTGTCGAACAGCCGCCTATGTCAATTGCATTAGCCCCCTGGGAAAGCATTGTGCCCACGCGCTCAAGAAGAGACGCGCTGTCAGCGACCCTGGACCCGCTCCAGAACGAGTCAGGTGTCACGTTGACAATTCCCAGAATTTCAGGCATCACTTCTTTTCCGATGCAATGAATGCGTTGATCTGCTCGGCAATCTTGGTCATGCCTGCTGCTGTAGGATGATTCATGCGCTTCTCAATGCCCTCGACCTCGATTACAGGCACTTTGTAGTGCTTGCAGATGGTGTTCAGAGACTCTCCCAGATCGTCAGACATGCCGTCATTGAGAATGCAGTAGATTTTCATCTTGGGGTACAGTTTCTTCAGATTGTCAAGCAGGTAGGCCATTGCGGGACGGAAGAAGTACAGATCCTCCTTGGTCCATTTCTTGTACTTGTAGTCACCGAAAGGCTCATGTGTCCAGTCATCATTTGTACCGCCAAAGATGAACAGTATGTCAGGACTGCCAATGCGGTTCAGACGTGTCACGAATGCACGGTCCGAATAGTCGTCATGGTTGTATCCGCGGCAGCATACTGTACTGCCTGACCATGAGTCGTTCTTTTCCAGAACCCATCCGTTGGCGTCAATGACCTGCTGCCACCACTGCTGGCTCTGCTCTGTCACACCGCAGAACTGGTTGGGATAGAAGGTGTCATAATACTTGGGCATTGAACCCGTGAATGTTGAATATGAGTCTCCCATAATGGAAACCTTCAACTGTGCGGACATGGCGCCGCATACCAGAACACATGCCAGAATGGCTGCAATTTTCTTCATAATTATAAATTGGTTATTGTTTTTGTCAGTCCTATGCTGTTGGATCCCTTTATCAGTATAGTCTTTCCGCATACAGGGTTAAACTGCAGTTCTGCGTTGACCTGATCCACATTATCAAACAGGCGGAAACCTGTGCCGGCAGCGGCCTTTGCAAATTCCGGGCCCACAAGCCACACGTTCTCAAACCCGAACCGCTGCAGAGCCTGAACAATATGCCTGTGTTCCTGGTCCGATGCGTCACCAAGCTCACGCATGTCGCCCAGAATGAGCATCCGGTCATCGGCCTTCATCATGCTGAAGTTCTCAAGCGCAGCCATCATGCTGGTGGGGTTGGCGTTATAGGCATCGACCACAAGGCTGTTGCGGCCGGTCTCTGTCAGCTGCGAGCGGTTGTTCTGCGGCCTGTAGTCCGATATTGCCCGGCTGGCATCCTGCTCCGACACGCCGAAATGCATGCCCACCGTGATGGCGGCCAGCGCATTGTCAACGTTGTAGGCACCTATCAGACTGGTCTGTACCGTGTGCCATTCACCCTGCTCCCTGCGCCAGCGGAACCTGACGTAGGGGTTGCACTCCAGGACCTCACCTTCAACAAGCAGCCCGTCACCTCCCGGCTTGCCGTATTCCAGGACAGGGAGTCCCTGTGACATTTCCACCAGATGCCCGTTGTCACGGTTCAGGAAAGCAAGTCCGCCGTGTGCACGCAGCCAGTCGTACAGCTCGCCCTTGGTCTTCTTCACGCCCTCAAACGACCCGAATCCCAGCAGATGCGCCTTGCCCACGTTGGTAATCAGTCCGCAGTCCGGCTGGCTGACCCGTACCAGTTCATCAATGTCACCGGGGTGGCTTGCCCCCATCTCAACTATTGCATAGTCATGTTCCGGCCTAATGCCCAGAACGGTCAGCGGCACACCTATGGAATTGTTCAGGTTGCCCTGAGTGAACAATACGTTGAAGGCCGATGACATGACGGCAGCCGTCAGTTCCTTGGTCGTGGTCTTGCCGTTGGTGCCGGTTATGCCTATTACGGGCGTGCCCATCTGCCGGCGGTGATACGCCGCCAGTCCCTGGAGCGTGTCAAGCACACTGTCAACCGGGATGATACGGCTGTCGGCAGCATCGGACTTTGAGGGGTCATCCGTCACGGCATAACTGCAGCCCTGCTCCAGGGCCGTCATTACGAACTCGTTGCCGTCAAAACGTTCCCCCTTCAGGGCAAAGAACATGAGTCCGGGCCCGCACCTGCGGCTGTCCGTGGTCACCCCGCTGCACCCTTTGAAAAGCCTGTGAAGCTGCTCCATTTTCATAATACCGCAAATTTATGAAAAAAAACAATAGGAAAAATCCTAGGGTGTTAAGTTAACATTTTCTTTTTAGCTCACTTTTTTGAGCAGATTGAGTCTTTTAATGGAGGGGTTAGGCAACAGGTTGTCGGCCCTCCATTT
>JAGHSY010000125.1 GCA_018065615.1 Candidatus Colenecus caballi
TATTATTTCAATGTTCGCAGCAGTAGCGATAAGCTTTATATCCTGCACAAGTGATGATGTCATGCTTGGGAACAATAATAATGTGTGCGGCTTTGGTACCAGCGCATATTTCAATGTGTCCGTTTCATCTTCAGCAGCAGTTACAAAAGGTAGCTTTCAGATGAATGTTTTGGAAGATGGCCTTGATGATAACCTTGCTTTCGGTCTTGTTGGAAAACAGGTTGACAATATTGGAGTGTTCGTAAATAATGGCGTGCGTTCTGCTGACATTTCGTCATCGGAAAACAGTGTTGAAGCCAGTGCTTATTATCCGTACGTCAGTGATGTTGACTGCCAGGAGGACGGAACATGCATTATCGGTTTCTCAGAAGATGCGTTTCAGTGTGGACCAATGGTCTCTGATCGTGTTGAAATCAATTGCAGTCAGGATGCTGACTTTGTCAATGTCAGATTCCATTCCATAGCTCAGCGTATTGGCTTCCGTTTGTGTGACATTACCGAAGACAATCAGTTGTCTGACCTTATTGAAATTTCAGGAATCCAGCTGTATGGTGTGGCCACTCAGGGCATTTATGTGAATTCTGATTCGCCGTACTGGATTCCACAGTTTTCAAGAAAACCATATACTGTATTTGATGGCTCAAACACTATTTCCAAGTCAGATGACATGATTTCCGACCGGTTGTACGTGGTTCCAGGCTCCATTGCGGAAGGATACGTTGAGGTTTCGTTTAATGTCAGAGGATTTGATTATGATGGATATGCCTATGCCTCTTCACAGAAAAGCATCCGCATAAGCCTTTCGGACATTCAGCCTGATGATGACAATATATATACACTTGCGCTTGATCTGGAAGATTTTTTCAAGACTATAGAATTTTCTGCCGAGGTGGAAGATTGGACAAAAGAATCAGTTGAAACTAATATTTGAGAAAAATGATGTTTGCAGGAATTGTTGATTATTTCAAGGACTTGCGTTTTTCATACAAAAAACGCATGCTGGAAGGGAGCTGGTATTTTTCTGATGCCGAATATTACCAGAACACCAAAAGAATTCAGCGGAACACTACCGTTGACAAAAGAAAGTGGAATCTTGTGCTGAGCCCCAATTCATATATTATGTATGGTGATGCTCCGTTGACTGTTGCCAGCCTGGTGACATTGGAAGGGCGTTATTCTTTGAACCGTGACGGTACTGTCACATTCTTTGAAGAGAGCGAAGGCGGTGAAATGCTGGAAAAGAGAGCCCGTATCTCCAAGCTGAATGAAAGAGAACTTGTTTATTATTATGAACGTGACCAGTTTGACAATCTGGTCTATCATAACAGAACACGTCAGGTTGCAGTTGCAGACAGAGTATACTACACATTTTTCAGATTATAATTTTTTGTGATATAGGTTGTAGATTGTGATTGTAAGTGAAAAGCGCCTCAGACGTGAGTCTCAGGCGCTTTCCCATTTATTTTGTTATGACAGAAACTTCCGTCACTTGATGTTCTTGCGGTCAAAAGACCAGCCTTCCATCTTTGAAACACCCGGTTCTGCACCGGTGAACATTGTGCCGGCCTGCTTGTCTCCGTTAAGCTGCCACTTGAGCCATGCGCTGGCAACCTTGGCGTAGTCTCCGCCGTGGGGCTGCATGTATGTGCCTCCGTGTCCTATTCCGTCAAGGCTGGACCAGAATGCGGGCATGGAATTGTTGAGCTGTTTGAAGTCATCTGTGCCGTTCTCATAGGCAATGTCCGTTGAACCGCCAAGAATCCAGATAACGGACTTTGTCTTCATTGAGTTCAGACTTTCCTTGTCAGCGCCGCCGGTGCCGAAGTAACCGCTGTTCATGACCATGATGGTCTTTACGCGTGCGTCATTTGACATGTGGAGAGCTTCAAGACCGCCGCATGACATGCCTGCTGCTGCAATCTTCTCAGTGTCAAGCTTGCCGTAGTAGGGGCTGTTCTTGTCAGAGTTCTGGGCTATTACCCATTCAAGGGCCTTGATGAGGTCTGCCGGGTCACCCATTGACATACCTGCACCGCCACCCATCTGGGGCATACCGCCACCCATAGGCATTCCGCCGCCAAACTGTGCATCGGCACTGGGACCGCCGGGGCCGCCCATCGGTCTTCCACCACCGAATCCGCCCATTGGGGGCATACCTCCGCCAAAGCCGCCCATAGGCATGCCGCCACCGGTCTGTCCGGCCTGAGGACCGGCACCTTCTGTCGGCATCGGACCGATTGCTACTATGAAGAAGCCCTGTGAAGCCACTTCGCTCAGGAAATTGACGTGACCGCTGCATGATTTTGCACAGCCTCCGTTACCCCAAAGCAGGACGGGGATAAGGTTGCCCTTGCCGAACTTGCTCATGTCGGCCGGACGGATAATTGTGTGTGTTGAAAGACTGGCGTCCGATGTCATGATAGCCTTGTAGGGACCTGTGCCTCCGTCTTCAATTGTTCTCTGCTCCTGTGCGCTTGCAGGAATGGCCATTGCAACAGCTGCCATAGCCAGAAATAAAGATTTTCTCATAACGTATAATTAGGTTTGTCGTTAACTGGGAATAAAGGTAGTCCAAATTTTACTATATTCGCAAGTCACTAGTAAATAATCATACACATTATTATATATGGAAGAAGAGAAAAAAACGGTTGAACTGCCGGAGAACGCGTACCGCGAACTGAAGGAAGGTGAAGAGTACAAACCGATAATGGAACCGGGCAAGGTCTATCCTGAAGCCAATCTGTGGTCTGTAGGCTGGGGTCTGCTTATGGCAGTACTTTTTTCAGCGGCTGCAGCTTATCTGGGCCTCAAGGTCGGACAGGTGTTTGAGGCTGCCATTCCCATTGCCATCATAGCGGTCGGTGTGTCATCGGTCTCCAAGAGAAAGAACGCACTTGGCGAGAATGTCATTATCCAATCTATAGGAGCCTGTTCCGGTGTGATTGTGGCAGGCGCAATTTTCACGCTGCCCGCTCTGTACATTCTCCAGGCCAAGTACCCTGACATGACTGTCAATTTCATGCAGGTGTTCATAAGTTCTCTGCTTGGCGGCGTCCTGGGTATTCTGTTCCTTATTCCATTCCGCAAGTATTTTGTAAAGGACATGCACGGCAAGTATCCGTTCCCGGAGGCTACAGCCACCACTCAAGTGCTCATATCGGGTGAGAAGGGCGCAGGCCAGGCCAAGCCGCTTATAGTTTCGGGCATAATTGGCGGACTTTTTGACTTCATTGTCGCTACGTTCGGAACTTGGACCGAGGTCTTTTCAACGCGTGTATGCAAGTGGGGCGCAGCTCTGGCAACAAAGGCAAAGCTGGTGTTCAGCATCAATACAGGCGCTGCGGTTCTTGGCCTGGGTTACATTGTGGGTCTGAAATACGCCTGTATCATTGCCGCAGGTTCGGCAGTAGTATGGTTTGTCATTGTGCCAATACTTCCATTGCTGGGCGATGCATTCCTTCAGTCGCTCAATCCTGCTGTGACCGATGCAATTGCCGGCATGGAACCCGAACAGATTTTCTCGAACTACGCGCGTCATATAGGAATAGGTGGAATAGCAATGGCCGGTATCATTGGAATTGTAAAGTCATGGCCGGTAATCAAGGGGGCAGTAAGCCTGGCGGGACGTGAACTTAAAGGCGCATCGGCCCAAGGGATTGAGGTTGAACGCACCCAGAAGGATCTGCCAATGAAGATTGTGGTCATTGGTATAGTGGCAGCTCTGCTGGCCGTGTTCGCATTCTTCTTCTTTGGTGTTATGGATTTCAATCTGCTGCATGCCGTTGTCGGCATACTGGTTGTCGGAATTATTGCTTTTCTGTTTACCACAGTTGCAGCCAATGCAATAGCAATTGTCGGTTCGAACCCTGTATCCGGAATGACTCTGATGACACTTATCCTGGCATCAGTCATTATGGTTGCCGTGGGCCTGAAGGGTACAGCCGGAATTGTATCGGCACTGATTATGGGCGGCGTAGTCTGCACGGCGCTTTCAATGGCCGGCGGTTTCATTACAGACCTGAAGATCGGTTACTGGCTTGGTACAACGCCAAAGGTACAGGAGGGATGGAAGTTCCTTGGTACGCTGGTGTCGGCGCTGACAGTGGGCGGTGTCCTCATCATTTTGAACAAGACATACGGCTTTGTGGGCGACAACGCTCTTGTGGCTCCTCAGGCAAACGCCATGGCTGCAGTCATTGATCCGCTCATGTCGGGAACCGGCGCTCCATGGTGGCTGTATGCAACCGGCGCGGTGATTGCCCTTATCCTCAATTTCTGCAAGATTCCAGCTCTGGCATTCGCCCTTGGCATGTTCATTCCTTTCCAGCTGAACATTCCTCTGGTGGTTGGCGGCGCAATAAGCTGGTATGTCAGCACACGTTCAAAGGACGAGGCTCTGAACAAGAGCCGTCAGGAACACGGCACTCTGCTTGCATCGGGCTTCATTGCAGGCGGCGCGCTTATGGGTGTTGTAAGTGCAGCCCTGCGTTTTGCCGGACTTGACCTTATGATGTCCGATGCATGGACCGGATCTCACGCAGCGGAATGGCTGTCACTTGTAATGTACATTGCTTTGATAGCATACTTCATCCGTGATGTGATGAAGCGCAGAAACTCCTGAACAGGTCCGATTCGGCCAGCGGTTTTGAACCTGGCCCTGAGTCTATGAATACTCGCCCGGGCTCAAGCTGGACGCTGAGCAGCCCGCGGCGGGTTTCCTTTGGCAGGTAGATGTCCTGAAGCGATGACTGGCGTGCAATGACGCTTTCGTTTATGGCTTTTGCAACGCGGCTGCGCATTGGTATGCGTGATTCCGGAAACCAGACCTGCGGCAGGTCGGTGTCGCGTCTTGAAACGTGACGGTAAAGTTCCGCATAGCGTTTTTCTGTCAGCTTGCGCATGGATTCGTCATGGAAATCAACGCCTTTCTCATTTGAGGCCGATGCGCACAATATGAGCAGATAGAATGCCACATCGCGTCCGCTCAGTGGGATAGGGTACTCTTCAAACCCCTTGCGTATGGTCATGACGCATTTCCTTATCCTTTGTCCATCGGAATATCGGAACTGTTCAACGCTGTCACCATACAGGCGTATGTGGATGTTCCACTTGTCAATCTTCCTGATAGTCATGGTGTCCAGAAGAACCTTGTAGAACCCGCTGTACAGAAAGCTCTGTTCTTTGCTGCGGCCATCGTTTACGGTAATGCTGTAGGAACTGAGGCGGCTGTTCAGGCGCGCAATAAGGTCAAGCAGTTGGAGACGTATGTCATTTTCAACCGGAATGCACAGGAAATTTGCATAACCTGTGCCGCTCACTACGCTGTCCGGAAGTCTCAAGACCCAACTTGGACGGTCAATTTCCATGTTCATGCCAAGCTTGCCGCGCAGGACATTGGTGTAGAAGTAGCGTGTCGTCATGCCTTCAATTGCGGCAATGGAATTGTCCAGGTCACTTTCGCTGGAAAGTGGAGAGACCAGTTTCAGAACCCGTTTCAGGTCTCCATGCCGTCCGTTTTCGTATTCGCGGAAATGTCTGGCTATCCGGGGTATGTATGTGAGTTCCATGCCGCACATCCTTACAATGCCGGAAAGTTCGGCAAATGCCGTGTCAAGAAGCGTTGTCTTGGCCGGCTGGTCCTCAATGTACAGAAGTTGTGCTGTCAGCAGCGGCCGGTCGCCGGACTCAAATGACATGACTTTAGCTCCGTTGTTTTCACAGGCCATTTCGATAGCCATGATTATGAGAGATTCCGCTCTGCTGCATTCGCCGTCTTTCAAGGCAATTTCCTGCATGGCCTGCATTACGTTTTTTCTGATTCTTTCACCTTGTCTGCTCAGTGTCTCAACGGCCATGCCAAGAGTGATGGCGTAGCTGTCCTCTTTTGCCTGGTCCGATATGGAAAACTTGTCACAGGCTTCTTCCAGGCGGTCAAGCTCGTCAACTGTAATGATGTTGTCGGACTTTATCGTGTCTGAAAGAATGCGGAAAACGCTTTTTTGAACATCGGTTTTTATCATATTATTACGATTTTACAATGCAAATATAGTGGTATTGCTTTAAATACCAATTTTAAACAGCGAATATTTTATATATAAATTGTTTGTAATCAATAAAATGAAATATTGTAATGTGTGGTATTAATTCCAATAATTATTATGAAAAATTATTGGGTGTATCTTCGTGGTGTAAGAGATAGATAACTGAATTGATAAACCTGATGATATTTTAAGAAAATGAAATTCCTTGTTTTGCTTTTAGTTGCAGTTTTAGCCGATCTGGCATTTCTGCGTTGACAAAAAAAGATTATTGTTGTTAGTTGATTAGTGAGAAAAAGCGGTCAGACGTGATGTCCGGCCGCTTTTGATATGTTGCAGGCAGAGATGGAAACAAGCCGTTTCTCTCATTCCCTGATGACGGGGCGGTTCAGGTCAGAATTCCGGTATTTCAAGAAACACCTTACGGCCATTTATTATATTCAGTCCTTTTTCAGTATGATCCAGCTTCAGACCGGAGATATTATAAATTGTCCGCTGCGGGGTTTCGGTTACGGGACCGGTGACAGAGGTCTTTGTCTCTATTACGAAGGCTTCCCAACCATACTTATGGGTGGATGACACATAGTAGGTGTCAAAATACAGTACACCTTTTGAACTGTCATAATAAGAACCTTTCTTTGGCTTGTCGCTGTATTTGTTGTCCGATACATTGACAATGCTGCTTCCGTTTTTAAAA
Organism: Candidatus Colenecus caballi; assembly: GCA_018065615.1. Taxonomy (GTDB): domain Bacteria; phylum Bacteroidota; class Bacteroidia; order Bacteroidales; family Bacteroidaceae; genus Colenecus; species Colenecus caballi. The sequence continues at coordinate 6,736 of JAGHSY010000125.1, forward strand.
CCGCTTGGCTGTTCGTCAAATTCCAGTGTCCCGTCATCATACCATCTGAATACGAATTCCGAGCCGTTGTACATACGTGACAGTTTCCAGTATCTCGGATTGTTTTTGTCATGGAACAGAACCACATCGTTTTGGGTTACTTTTTTCCATGTCTGATAAAGATACCGGCCTTCATATTCTTCAACCCATTCCGGCTTGTTTGCAATAAATGAAAGGTAGTTCGCGGCATAATTCCTGATTGTGCCATATTTGTCAACAGCTGCGACTATCAGTGTGTAGGCATCGGATTCATCAAGTTGCGCTGTCAGAGTATTGCCGGTCGGGAATTCAAGTTCCTTTGTTCCGGACATAAAGTCTGCAATGGCTGATTTTATCTGTTGTCCGGACAGTCTGCCGTGCAGTAAGGCATAACCGTACTGCGCCACATCTTTTTCATAGCTCACCTTGCAGGATATGTCTCCTTGTGCACCTAATGTCATATCTGTCAGTGATATGCCGTATTTCGGATAACCATACAGGTACACAGAATCAACCACATTGGAATATGGCATGTTTCCGTGATAAATCAGATTCAGGCTAAAGGTTCCGTTTATAGTGTCAAACTGACAAGGGTACTCTTTGTAATTGTACATTCTGTTGAATGTGGGTATATCGGAAACCATCATTTCGCCCCAATCAGAATAAATGATGCCTGTTGACTGTTTTGGAACTTTGCACATGCCGGTCTTCAGATCGACATCTATTACGAGCGATGACAGCAGCCAGTTGTCTATCTTGTACTGGGCTTTTGTCGCTGACTGCACGTCATGTCTTGAGTAAACGGTGACTCTGTCTGATTGGCCATATTTCAGTGTGGGCAGTGCGTAGCTGTACCGGCTGTCACTGTCAGTTACAAGTTCCCATTCTGTCCATTTTTGTGAATCAGAGATATTGTCTGCTGTTATGATGGTTGAAAACAGAGACCAGGTCCGATGTTCTGAGTATGCTTCGGCCTTGCCCTCGGGGACCACAAGGACTGCTTTTGAATAGACGGTGTTGTCAAACGTGCTTGTTTCACAGTCCAGCGGCTTGTCCCAATGAACGAATATGGTGTCAAGATGCCTGCATCCGAACATGGCGTTGGCGACAATGGTATTGACACAATCAGGAATGTCCAGTACGGTTACATCGGACAATGCAAAAGCATAAGGTCCTATGGAAGTCACATCATAAGTCAGGGTGTCAAACGTGACTTTTGACGGAACGGTTATTCTGCCGGAATAAGTACTGCCGGTTTCATCGGAATATGTCACTTCCATCTTGTCCCGGCACAACTGATTGTAGAAAATGCCGTCGGCGGCCGGTTTCTTCCTGTTGGGAGATATTTTGTAAATTAATTCTATATCGATTGAAAAACCTCCGGCAACGGACGCCAGGTAATACCCGTCACCTACGCCGCTCCAGCCGAAGTTGTAATGGAAATAATTGTTGGAGTCGTAACCGTCACATACGAAAGCATGTCCTTCATTCCGGTCATTCTGACCGCCAATCAAGACCGGACGTCTGCTGTTCAGTTCTTTTTTGAGCAGCTGTTCATATTCGGACGAACTTTCATGATAGTATTTGTATGCAGCCTGTTTGTATTTGAAGTATTTGCTCATTGCCGGACACATATCTTCCGCATATGCACTGCTGCCGTATGATGAATATTCCATATTGACGGAAACTCCGCAATCATACATGAGTTTTGACACTGCATCGGCCTGGGCATTGCTGTATTGTCCGTCCGGATATTTGCCGGGCATAAGAGACCAGTCATATTCGGACTTTGAAAAATCTACGGACAGCGTGCGGTACTTGGAACCGTATTCCCATCTGTAGGAATGGTAACCGGTGCCGCTCAGCGGCCATCTGTAATACCACATGACCTGGGCCATGGCAGTGGCTGCACATCCAGTCAAACTTGTTCCCTTTCCATCATTAGGACAGAGTATGTTGAACGGATATGTCTGGTCCCATTTTACGCTTGCCAGCAATGGTGCAATCACAACACTGTCTGCTCTTCCGGATGTTCGGGCTGCAGTCTCAATATGATTTTTACGTATGTACTCTATCTGCTCCTGATATTGTGACAACAACCATTTTGCATTGTCGGGAAGCAGGTTGTAATCAAATTCACCTTCATCGGAATAGGCAAGGACAAGCCCGTTGCCGAATATCTCATCTGGTGCTACTATGACGAAACCATTTTTATCAATGTCATTGAAAACGCAGAAATCCGGGGCATCGGCCTTTCCTGCCAAGTAGACCAGTTCTGCTTTTTCCGGGGCGAATACACTTGCACGTTCTATCTGTAAGGATTGTGCAGACACTATGCTTGTCCAAAAGGACAATGCCATAATGAAAGACAAGGCAATCTGAGTCCTGATAATGATGCGCTGCCTGTATGTTCTGTTGAGAAGGTGCATTTGCTGCTTTGTCAATTTGCGTTTGAACATTGAACTGCAAAGGTATTAAAAATTTGCGTCTTATCAGTGCTCCATGACGCAGTTTTCAGGCAAAGGTATAGACAGGCTGCCGGCCCGAGGAGCAAAGGGGCGGACCTCATTGCTTGCAGATGGCGTACAGGGTGAATGCTGTAGCGGCGCAGACCAGTGCGGTCAGAATGTAGTACAATATGGTCTGGGCCTTGGAAAGATGCCTGCCAAGATACTTGAAGTCATTGAATTCCTTTCGTTTCCAAAGTCCGATGTTCTCACGCAGCCAGACGGCGTATGCGTTCAGGTCAAGTATCGGGTGGCTTATGAACCAGTCCATGGCGGCAGTTTCAAGGGTGGGGGTGTCCATCCATGAGAAAGGTTTGCTCCAGGTGACTTTGAAAGTGTCACCTTCCTTCCTGATGCCAAGACATGTGGTGAATTCGTTCTTGTTGCCGCCTTCCCAGTAGTCACGCTGGTAGAGAGCCTGATTTATTCCCTTGTCAGCAGTGAACAGAAGCACCAGAAAATGTACCTGATGGTCCTTTCCGACAAATGCGTTCAGACGCTGGAATGCCACCTGGTCCGATTCTTCAAGCGGAAAATCATTCAGTTCAGGTGACAGGCAGATAACTCTCTGCTCATTGTCCGTAATGTCGGGGTAGTCGAAAAGGCCCATGCTGCGGGCCTCCTTGCGGCTAATCCTGTCGCCACGGTAAATGGAGTGTGAGTACTGCAGATAGTTCTTGTAACGTTGGGTATAGGTGGCGGTCTGTGCATGGTCTTCAATGCCGTCCCAGTCGTACGACTGTCCGCCGCCGCCTGTAACGCAGTTGGGATGGAAAGTGCTGAAATGCACGCTGCCTGTACCCCAAAGGCCTGAGCAGTATTCGAAAAGCCTGTGGCTGATATTGATTTCAGTGCCGGTGTTGAGAGGCATTGCCCAGTATTCGGGATGATGCACGTAACTTACACGGGTACGTGTCTGCGTCTTGCCGTTGACTGTGTAGGTCTCAACGTGTGTGACCCTTTCTGTCCAGGCGTTGTAATGACGTACCTGTGTGGCGTATCCGCTTATGAATTCCCTGTCTTTGCTGATTCCGTTGAACAGCAGGAATACAACTGCTTCTGAAACGGCCAGCGCAATGAGATACACCCACCACAGACCGATGTTCCAGGTCACCGCAAATACGGCAATCACGGTGGCTACAGGCAGTATGTACCCGGCTTTGTGCATCAGAACAGATTCACTTCGTCATCAATGCCGGTCTTGACGGCTTCCTTGCTTATGGTTGATGATATGATCTTGTAGTCAATCTTTGACTTGTTGCTGATGAACCACTTGGACGGCATGCTCTCAAGAAGGGTGTCACGCTCGCGAATAACGTCAAGCATGCGCTGCTGGGCGTTTGCGAACGATGCGCGCTGAACGTCAATTGACTGCATCAGGTGCTGGTAGAGTGACGTGTCGAAAGCCGGGTTGGATTCTGTTATCATCTTCATGAGACTGCTGCTGTCGTTTGCGTATCGGCCTGAAATGAGTTCGGGATAGATCTTCTCAAAGGTTTCCTTGTACTGTTCAGTGACTCCGGCTTCCTGCTTCAGGGTCTTCCACATGGTGTCGTGGACGGTTTCGACCTTGCCTTTCTGGGCCTCGGCCTCCTTGCGCAGGGAAACCTCACGGTTATTACAGTTGAAATAGTAGATTACAAGCAGTACGATGACTGCGGCGGCGATGATAATTGTCAGCAACATACTTATATTGTTTATTTGTTTTTTATTGGACGCTCAGGGCATCGGATTAATTACAGTTCAGAAAAGCATATATGCGTATGCGGCATAAGCTGCAAACATAAGTGCGCCGGAGACTCTTGAAAGCCGGCCTGTCTGTTTCCATGGCTGTATGAGAATGGTCAGTCCGACTGCAAACAGCATCATGACCGCAAAGTCAGTTGCATAGTTGCCCTGGGTGAACGAAATGGGGCTTACGGTGGCGGACAGACCGAGCACACACAGAATGTTGAAGAGGTTGGAACCGACAATGTTGCCTATGGAGATGTCCATCTGTTTCTTGACGGCTGCGGCCACAGAAGCGGCAAGTTCGGGCAGGCTGGTGCCGAAAGCGACAATTGTCAGTCCGATGACCTGGTCGCTGACTCCAATCATCCTGGCCAGTGCTGTTGCCCCTTCAACCATCAGGTCGGCTCCGTATGCAAGCATGGCGCATGACAGGACAATGAGCAGTAGAGCCGGCAGGGTGCTCATGGGCGCTTTTTCATCGGACTCCGAAACATTTGAACCGCGTCCTTTCATTATTGATATGACGGTGTAGGCAACCAGTCCCAGGAACATGACAGCGCCTTCAGGTCTGGAAATGCAGCCGTCAATTGAAAAGACAATGGCCAGAACGGATGCTCCAATCATGACCAGGCAGTTTGACAGCACGGATTTCATGCCTTCAACGACAATGGGGCATATCATTGCGGTAAGTCCCAGGATAAGTCCTATGTTGGCAATGTTCGAACCAATGACATTGCCCATGGCTATGCCTTCAATGCCCTTCATGGCCGATTCCATGCTGACCAGCAGTTCCGGGGCTGATGTTCCGAATGCGACTATTGTGAGACCAATTACAAGCGGTGATATGTTGAAACGGCGTGCAACGGCAACGCCGCCGTCAACCAGCCAGTCACCGCCAAAGAAAAGCAGCAGGAATCCGCCTATAAGTTGAAGTGCTATCATAATGGTGGCAAAGTTAGCGTTTATTCTAAAATAGGAACAATTGCAGGCATTTTCAGTGGACATTTTTGTGGCCTATTGACTATCTTTGTAATTCCAAAACCAAAAATATGAAAGGAATATCTGGACATATTGCACAGATCATCGGCCCTGTCGTGGACGTGGCGTTTGATGAGGGCGGTGACCTGCTGCCGTCAATCTATGACGCACTGGAAGTTACGCGTGATGACGGGCGCAGTCTGATAATAGAGGTGCAGCAGCACATTGGCGAGAATATGGTCCGATGCGTGGCCATGGACCTTACCACCGGACTGAGGCGCGGAATGGAGGCCCGTCCTCTGGGCGGTCCTGTAACCATGCCTGTCGGCAAGCAGATCAAGGGCCGTATGATGAACGTGGTGGGCGCTCCCATAGATGACCTGAAGGAACTTGACATGCAGGGTGCATTCCCCATTCACCGTGATCCGCCAAAGTTTGAGGAACTGTCCACAGTTGAAGAGGTGCTGTTTACAGGCATCAAGGTCATAGACCTGCTGGAGCCGTACTGCAAGGGCGGAAAAATCGGACTCTTTGGCGGTGCCGGTGTGGGCAAGACCGTGCTCATCATGGAGCTCATCAACAACATTGCCAAGAAGAACAACGGCTTTTCGGTCTTTGCGGGAGTGGGAGAGCGCACCCGTGAAGGCAATGACCTGCTGCGTGAAATGATAGAATCGGGCGTAATCCGATACGGTGAGGCCTTCAAGGAGAGCATGGCCAAGGGTGAATGGGACCTTTCAAAAGTTGATTATGAAGAGGTTGCAAAGTCACAGGCTACGCTGGTCTACGGCCAGATGAACGAACCGCCCGGAGCACGTTCGTCAGTGGCCCTGTCAGGTCTTACCGTTGCAGAATCTTTCCGTGACGGTGCCGGCAGTGACGGCCAGTACAGCGACATACTGTTCTTCATTGACAACATATTCCGTTTCACCCAGGCAGGAAGTGAGGTGTCGGCCCTGTTAGGACGTATGCCAAGTGCTGTAGGTTACCAGCCTACGCTTGCAAGTGAAATGGGTAAGATGCAGGAGCGCATAACATCGACCGTACACGGTTCAATCACATCGGTCCAGGCTGTATATGTTCCGGCCGATGACCTTACAGACCCGGCTCCGGCCACCACGTTCTCGCATCTGGACGCCACCACGGTACTGAGCCGCAAGATTGCGGAACTTGGCATATATCCGGCTGTGGATCCGCTTGAATCGACTTCACGTATCCTTGATCCCAACGTTGTTGGCAAGGCACATTACGATACCGCCCAGCGTGTCATCCAGATTCTGCAGCGCTACAACGAACTGCAGGACATCATATCAATTCTTGGTATGGACGAACTGTCCGATGAGGACAAACTGACGGTGGCACGTGCACGCCGCGTACAGCGTTTCCTGTCGCAGCCCTTCCATGTGGCCGAACAGTTCACCGGCGTTCCCGGTGTCATGGTCAGCATTGAGGATACGATACGCGGCTTCAACATGATCCTTGACGGACAGGTCGATGACCTTCCTGAACAGGTGTTCCTGAATGTGGGCACCATAGAAGAGGCGATTGAAAAGGGCCGCAAGCTTTTGGGAGAAGTGTCAAAATAACCTGTTATGCTCAGCGTCCGAATACTCACTCCGTCACAGCTGCTTTTTGAGGGGCAGGTTGAAAGCGTCACTCTGCCGGGAAGCATAGGCAGCTTTACTGTCTTGAAGGGACATGCACCCATCATTTCTTCACTTGAAAGGGGAAAGGTGGTATGCGCAGACGCGAACGGCAGCCATGAGTATGACGCAAACGGCGGATTCGTTGAAGTGAAGAATGACATCGTTTCAATTTGCATAGATTAGCATGAACAGGGAAAAGTGGTTTGCAGTCAATTATCTGGCACTGATTTCGGTGCTGACAATCATTGCGGTGGTTGTCATCAGACTTTTTGCACCGTCAGAGTTCCCGCCAATGCTGTTCATTGTTCCGCTGTTTTTCTGCCTGACGCTTGGAGTCATGGTATTCCTGAAACGGTTGTGTGCAAAAAGACGCAGGGACACGGCGTTCTTCTTCCTTGAATACAGGATAGTGAAACTGCTTATGGCACTTGTTCTCATTGTGGTGTATGCCGTTGCTGTAAGAGATTGTCTGCTGTCATTTGCCATAACGTTTGCGGTTTTCTACATGTCCGTGATGACATTTGAAACCGTTCATTTCATAAAAGGAGAAAGAAAGTCTTGAAGAGATTGCTTGCCATATTGACCCTGCTGCTGGCCTTCATTCCCGTGATGGCCCGTGACGCCGCCTCGGTTGATGTCAAGGAAATCATATTCGGACATCTCAAGGATTCCTATGAATGGCATCTGTTCAGTACAAACAGCAAAGATTACATCATCGACCTTCCGGTAATACTCTACAGCAGGGAAAGCGGCTGGCATTTCTTCATGTCGGACAAACTGCAAGAGGACGGCTGCTATGACGGCTTCCACATTACGCATGAAGGCGCCCATGCCGGCAAGCTGGTTGAAACGCTGCCGGACGGTACGGAACTCAAGCCGCTGGACCTCTCCCTCACCAAAGTGGCACTTGGCGTAATCATAAACTGTCTGCTGCTGTGTATAATAATAATGTGTACCGCACGCTGGTACAGACATCATAAGGAGACCGATGCGGCACCGCGCGGTTTCGTAGGCCTGATAGAGTATGTGGTGGCCATGATTGTCGATGATGTCATAAAGCCGTCGGTGGGCAGGGAATACAGGCGCTACGCTCCGCTGCTGCTCACGCTTTTCTTCTTCATACTGATAAGCAACATAATGGGACTGATTCCCATCTTTCCGGCCGGTGCCAACGTGACAGGCAACATTGCCGTGACGCTGTTCCTGGCCATGATTACATTCTTTACCGTAAACGTTTTCGGAAACCGCGAATACTGGAAGGAAATTCTCTGGCCCGATGTGCCCATATTCCTGAAAGCTCCAATTCCGCTGCTTCCGTTCATTGAAATAATTGGAATATTCACAAAGCCTTTCGCCCTGACCGTTCGTCTGTTCGCCAACATGACGGCCGGACATGCCATTATCCTGGCCCTTACATGCGTGATTTTCATCACCGCAAACATGGGACCTTTAATCGGAGTTCCAATGACAGGACTTTCAGTCTTCTTCATGGTCTTCATGAACTGTCTGGAACTGCTCGTGGCGTACATTCAGGCGTATGTGTTCACCATGCTGTCAGCCGTGTTCATCGGACTGTCAAGACCTGAACACCATGAGGCAAAGAAAACAAAGGAGATAACCAACAATTAAATACTTATGACTATGTTATTAGCAACAGTTTTACAGGCAGCCGCCGGTGCTGCGTTCGGTAACGGAATCATTGCTCTGGGAGCAGCCATTGCAGTAATAGGTGCAGGTTTCGGTCTTGGCAAGATTGGCCAGTCCGCAATGGAGTCAATTGCACGCCAGCCCGAGGCCGCAGGTGACATCCGCTCATCGATGATTCTTATTGGCGCCTTCATGGAGGGTGCTTCACTTCTTGCTATAATTGTCTGTCTGTTAGCTCTGTACGCATAAATGGACCTGCTGATTCCTGAAGTCGGTACACTTATCTGGATGCTCATTGCGGCCGGAATTGTGTTCTTCATACTGGTAAAGTGGGGCTTTCCCATGATTACCGATATGGTGGACAGGCGCAGTGACTACATTGACAAGTCGCTCGAGGCAGCCAAAAAGGCTACAGAGCGCCTTGAAGGCATCCAGACGGAGTGCGATGCGCTTCTTAAAGAGACGCGTGCCGAGAAGGCCCGTATCCTGAAGGAAGCCACGGACCGGCGTGAAGAAATCATTGCAGAAGCGGAAAACCGTGCAAAGGAGGCAGGTGAGAAGATTATTGCCGATGCACGTGAGCAGATCCGTCAGGAGAAGGAGGAGGCCATGCGCGGCCTGCGCCGTCAGGTGGCGGAACTGTCAGTCCAGGTAGCTGAAAAGGTGGTCCTGAAGCAGCTTGAGGGAGATGAGGACCAGCTGCAGATGATAGACCGCATGATTGATGACGTGAAGGCCGGAAAGTAAGGTATGAACACAGGTACGGTATCAGTGCGCTATGCCAAGGCTCTGCTGCAGTATGCGGTGGAACTGGGGCAGGAGGAGAAGGTGTATGCTGAAATGCAGATCCTTTCCCTGCGTCTGACACATGTGCATGCCATACGTGAACGTCTGTCTGACCCCACAGTGTCCGATGATGCCAAGTGCATCCTTCTTGAGACTGCCGTAACTGACGGAAAGGAACCTGCAAGTCAGGCGCTGTCAAAGTTCTTCAGACTTGTGATAGGGTCCGGAAGGGGTGACATGCTGGTCTTCATGGCAACAAGCTACATGGATCTGTACCGCAAACGCAATGGAATTGTGCCGGTCCAGCTCATAACGGCGGCCCCTGTAGGCGACGAACGCAGGGAACGCCTCAAGCAGCTGATAGAGACAGTTGAACACGGAACGCTTGAATGGACCCACTTGGTGGATCCGCGTCTTGAGGGCGGTTTCGTGCTTCAGATTGACGGATACCGTCTTGACGCCAGCGTGGCTTCAAGGCTGCAGCGTATCCGCAAGGAACTTATTGAAAAGAATAACAGAATCATATAATGGCAAACGCAGTAAAGGCAAGTGAGGTATCGGACGTGCTCCTGCAGCAGTTGCGTGGCATTGACACGTCAGCCAGTTTCCAGGAGGTGGGAACCGTACTTCAGGTCAGCGACGGTGTGGTCCGCATATACGGACTCCGCAACGCCCAGGCCGATGAGCTGATTGAGTTTGACAACGGCATACGTGCCATAGTGATGAATCTTGAGGAGGACAACGTAGGTGCCATTCTGCTTGGCGCTACTGACAGAATCAAGGAGGGTATGACCGTTCACAGAACAGGACGCATTGCATCCATCAATGTCAGTGAGAACATGGTGGGCCGTGTGGTCAACCCGCTTGGCCAGGCCATGGACGGACTTGGTGAGATTGACGGAGAGTTCTTTGAGATGCCGCTTGAACGCAAGGCTCCGGGCGTAGTGTTCCGTGAGCCTGTCAAGCAGCCGCTGCAGACAGGTCTGCGCGCCATAGACGCCATGATACCCATTGGCCGCGGACAGCGCGAACTCATAATAGGTGACCGTCAGACAGGCAAGACGGCAATAGCCATTGACACGATAATCAACCAGCGGGCCAATTTTGAGGCCGGCGAACCTGTCTATTGCATTTATGTGGCAGTGGGACAGAAGGGTTCCACAGTAGCAACCATTGTAAATACCCTGCGTCAGCACGGCGCTCTTGACTATACCATTGTGGTTACCGCCACAGCAGCCGATCCTGCCGCAATGCAGTACTACGCACCACTGGCAGGTGCGGCCATAGGTGAATATTTCCGTGACACCGGCCGTCATGCCCTTGTGGTCTATGACGATCTGTCAAAACAGGCAGTGGCATACCGTGAGGTTTCACTTATCCTGCGCCGTCCTTCAGGCCGGGAGGCTTATCCCGGTGACATCTTCTACCTGCATTCACGTCTGCTTGAGCGTGCGGCCAAGATAATCAGCCAGCAGGAGGTTGCAGAAAAGATGAATGACCTGCCCAAATCACTGCAGGGGCATGTGAAGGGTGGCGGCTCTCTGACTGCTCTTCCTATCATTGAAACTCAGGCAGGTGACGTATCGGCCTATATTCCGACCAATGTGATTTCAATCACTGACGGTCAGATATACCTGGAGACCAGTCTGTTCAACCAGGGCTTCCGTCCGGCCATCAACGTGGGCATATCAGTGTCACGCGTGGGCGGCAACGCGCAGATAAAGTCAATGAAGAAGGTGGCTGGCACATTGAAGATTGACCAGGCGCAGTACCGCGAACTTGAGGCTTTCTCAAAGTTCAGCAGCGACATGGACCAGGTGACGGCCATGGTGCTGGACAAGGGACGCAAGAACAACCGTCTGCTCATACAGCCGCAGTATTCCCCAATGCCGGTTGGAGAGCAGATAGCAGTGCTGTACTGCGGCATTCACGGACTGCTCAGGGACGTTCCTCTTGACAGGGTGAATGAGTTCCAGGAGCGTTTTGTTGAGCTTGTACAGAAGAAATTCAGGGAGAGCGTGCTTGACAGGCTGACTGAAGGCCTGATGAATGATGAAATTGGCGCTGAGATTGAAAAGGCAGCTGCCATGACAAAGTCTGAACTGGGATTGTGATATGTCACTCAAGGAGATAAAGGTCAGGATTGCATCGGTCTCAAACACACGCAAGACAACATCGGCAATGAAGATGGTGTCCAGTGTGAAGCTGCGCAAGGCACAGCAGAGCATTCAGTATGCGCTGCCGTACGTGGAGCAGCTGGACCATATCCTGTCTTCTCTTTCCACCATGCCTCAGGCCCAGGCCGCATCACCGCTGGTCACGCAGCGTGAGGTCAGGAACGTGGCTGTGGTCTGTTTCTCAAGTGATGCAAGCCTGTGCGGCGGTTTCAACGGCAACATAATACGTCACAGCCGTGCGCTGATTGACGAACTTTCAAAGACCGATGACAAGCCACTGGTCTATACCGTGGGGCAGAAGATTACGGAATCATTCTCCAAAGCGGGCATGGAAATAAACCGCTGCTATGCCGGCATGATGGAGAAACGTCTGTACCGTGACGCGGCATCACTGGCCGATGACCTGATGGACATATTCCTGACAGGCGGTCTTGACAAGGTGGTGCTGACCTACACGCATTTCAAAAGTGCGGGCAGCCAGCAGATTGTCGATGAAGTGCTGCTGCCTGTAACCGTAAAGTCCGATGACTCACAGTATGCATCGGACTATATTCTTGAACCGTCGGCCGAGACGCTCATGAAGGAACTGCTTCCGAAAGTGATACGCATGAAGGTCTATTGCGCCATGCTTGATTCCTACGCAAGTGAACAGGCGGCGCGCGTAGTGGCCATGCAGGCGGCAACTGAGAACGCTGACAAACTTATAGGGGAACTTACCCTGCAATATAATAAACTGCGCCAGCAGGCCATTACCAATGAACTTCTTGACCTGGCAGGCGGCGTACAGAACCGGTAAAACATTCTATGGCTGAAATGAAAATCCAGAGCCTGGCACTGCATTATGTGGGCAATCAGGCTGCCGAAGAGCCCCTTGTGTGCTCCAAAAAGCTCTATTCGCTGTCTGAAGACATGAATTCACTGCTCACAGACTACTTTGTGGGTTCGTTCAAGAGTGAGGAACGCTTCAATTTCCATGATGAAATGGGGCTTGAAAACAACCGCGTGTACCGTCTTGTATCGGACATATTTGACAATCCGGATATGGTCTATGACTTCTCCGTTGACCTGGCAACACACCTGTATGAGAACTGCCAGCACCCTAAAATCAAGGGCGGTGACTTCATTGTGGCCTACATAACCGGGTTCGGGGTGGGGCATGACATCTGTAATGCAGTGGGCCTGTTCAAGATTGAGAACAGGGAGACTTTCCTGTCAGTAGAACATGATGATGAAGGCTTTGACATTACACCCGTTGACGGCGTCAACATGAAGCGTCTTGACAAAGGCTGCCTGATTCTGGATTTCGAGCGGGAAAAGGGTTACATGGTGGCAGTGGTTGACAAGACCAACGCGCAGGGTGCCACCTACTGGGTCGATGATTTCCTGCACCTGACACGCCGCCAGGATTCCTATTTCCAGACGGAGAACATCATGGACATGACCCGCAACTTTGTGGCGCAGGAGCTTCCAAAGCAGTTCGATGTGACGCGCGCCGACCAGGCGGACCTGCTGAACCGTTCAATGAACTACTTCAAGAACACCCCAAAGTTCGATATGGCCGGATTCCAGCAGCAGATCATGGCCCAGCCCGAGGTCATGGGCATGTTTGACGACTACCGCCAGCGCTACCAGGACGAGCGCCAGCTGCAGCTGGAAGAACAGTTCGATGTCAACCCGACTGCAGTCAAGAAGCAGAACCGCCTGTACAAGAGTGTCATCAAACTGGACAAGAATTTCCACGTATATGTGCACGGAAACCGCAACCTGATAGAGCAGGGCGAGGACGAGCACGGCAAATACTACAAACTGTATTTCCAGGAGGAATCATGAAAAAAGACCACCGGCCGGTGGTCTTTTTCCTGGGTTCGATTTCCATTGAAACGGAATCACTTCAGGAATCTGATGTCGAATATCTTGGGGAACATGCAGCCTTCCTTGGGCTGGAATGTTATCCTGATCTTGTCCTTGCCTTTGACTGTCGTTTCGTCAATAGGATATTCCTTTCTGACTATCTCCTCCCTGCCATTGTTGGCAAAGTCGGTCTCTGACAGGAACAGTGTACCGTCAATGAGGACGTCCAGACCGCGCTGGCGTCCGTACTGGCCGCTTTCATTGCCCCAGAATCCAAGGCAAAGGCTCAGCTTTTCGTTACCGTCAGTATAAAGGTCATAGCTGAAACTGCCATTCCGACGTACGGTACGATATGTCTTGTTTTCCTGACGGTCCGATGTTGAACCGTTGTTCTGGAATTTGTGGTCTGCTTCCGGTTGCTGTTCACCCGGTACGATGGCGTCAACAGTCCGATGGTCCAGTTCCAGCATGGCTTCTTCGGCAATGCGGATATTCTCCAGCATTTCAGCATAGTTCCGTTTGTCCAGTGACAGGAAATATACGGCGTAGCGGCTGTCGTGCAGACTGAAGAACGGTTCCAGTTCAAGTCCGCCAAAACGGCTGTCGTCAAACAGACCGCTTACTGTAAAGTGCAGAGGCTTGCCTTCTACCGGCTTCATGTTCTGCAGTTTGCCTTCAATTTCAGCGCGTGTGCCAATCATGATTGGAGTCTCGTCAATCGGAACAAGTGCACCGTGTGCAATGTGGCTCCATCGGCCGTCATCGGCAATGAGTCCTGCAAGATCCTGCTGTCCTGTGCGTGCGGCAAGGACAATTGGACCTTTCTTTACGGCAAGGTACTGAGGCTCGTTGTCAAGGGCTTCGACAGAAACCGGCATTGGCAGACTGACTTCTACAACATCACCGTTCTTCCACTTGCGCTCTATTGACACGTAACCGTCTGTAATGGCTACGGGCTTGCCGTTGACTTTTATGGAGAAACTGTCATTTGTCCATTCAGGACGGCGTATCATCAGATTGAATTTCCTGGCCTTTTTAAGATTTACGGTCAGTTTTGAGGACTCTTCATACGGGAACTTTGTCTCCTGTGTCAGTGTCAGACCGTCCCATGTCAGCTTTGAAGCCACGAACAGGTTGACGCGCAGATTGCCTTCGTCATGGGTATAGATGAACTCACCGTACTTTCCATGGTTCTCCATGCCTGTACCCACACAGCACCACATGCCTTCATTGGGCTGTGAATAGACGCGGTAGTGGGCCGGACGGAGTGGGGTGAAATACACGTATCCGCCGTGCTGGGGGTGTTGTGTTGACAGAATGTGGTTGAACATGGCCTTTTCATAGAAATCGGCATATTCGGCCTTGGGGTCAATGGCAAACAGGAATTCCGTCAGTTTGAGCATGTTGTTGGTGTTGCATGACTCCGGTCCTTCACGGTGTTCCACATAGCTTCTGTAGTCCGATGCGGACGGGAAGTGTTCGCTGCGGCTGTTGCCACCAATGACCACCGAGCGGTGGTTGGCAACGCGGTCCCAGAAGAATTCGGCAGCCTTGCGTGCACGGGCATCATTGTCAAGTGCGGCTACACGTGCATAGCCTACGGCCTTGGGAACCTGTGTGTTGGCATGCTTGCCGTCCAGGTTGTCCTTTCCGTCGGCCATGTTCTCAAAGATGTCCTGATGGCGGAAACGCTTGGCGGCTTCAATATATTTTCTCTCACCTGTAATCTGGAACGCATCGGCAAAAATCTCATTCATGCCGCCGAATTCGGTGCCTGTCATCTGCTCCATCTGGGCTTCTGTCAGGTCCTTGATTTCCTCAAGCCCCCAGTCGCAGAACTTTATGAACATGTCCCTGGCCTTTTCAATGCCGGCATACTGCCATGCATCGCGCAGGCCCGCGTACATCTTATGAACGTTATACCATGGCACCCATGCGCCGCGGAAAAGTCCGAAGTCACCTTTGGCCAGATTGCCCCACAGCTGGCGGCTGTTGGGAACACCTCCAAGGTAACCGTTTCCATTTGCGTTCTGGCAGCGCTCCAGTTCATCAATCATATAGACCAGCCGGTCATAGCATTCCTGATTGCCTGTAGCGGCGTAGTGTATGGCAAGCGCTGAAACGTAATGGCCGCCCACATGGCCGTCAAGACCTTCCCAGTTGGGGAAAAGTTCTGCTTTCTTTGGCAGTCCGGCCTCTTTTAGAAAAGGTGCCAGCAGACGGTCCGTGTCATATTCAAGAAGGACTTTCGTGTTCAGGTCCATTGCATTTTTGAAAGGACCGTCCAGCAGTTCGACCTGACTCAGGTTGAATGTGTTGTGATAAAGTTTGTCCTGGGCAATTGTCGGAATAATTGCCAGTGACAGTGTCAGTGAAAGAATGATTTTTTTCATTTTGTTATCTGGTTAGTGTTGGAAAATCATTTTGCGGCAAACCGTTGGGACAGTTCCTCAATGAACCATGCAGTCCACCATTCACGTTCATGACCGCCGTCAAATACCCATGAATGTACCGAACCGCCGCGTTTGCGTATGTCTTTCAGGAGTTCCGGGAAATAGTCAAACTGTCCAATTTCCTCTTTTGCGCCCCAGCATATTCTGTAGCTGACCTTGTCTTTGAGCATTCCGTACCTTGATACATCGGAATATACGGGGGAATAGCACCAGTATTCGGCAAACAGTGACGGATTCCTGAAACTTTCCGTTATTCCGAAATCGGCGCTGTTTGATGTGCCGAAATATATGCGTCCGTCACGTGAATCCGATACGGAATAATTGCGTTCTATATAAGGTATGAAAGAGTCATTGAAATAATTGTAATGGTCTTCAAATATCTGTCTGAATTCATCATTGGATACAGAAAGAGACTCAATGTATTCTACGTTTCTGAAAGCAAGTGACGTGCCTGGAACCTTCATCTTGTTTTCATAGGAACATGCTATTACAACAGGGCTGATGATTCCGAAATCGACCAGTGAATCAATGTAATGCTTGAACCTGCACTCTTTGAAGACAAGGCCGTCTTCCATGTAGATGACAGGAAAAATCCTGTCGGTCGAATAGCCTGCCGGCAGATAGATTCCGCCTTTGCGGTCACCTATTTCAAACTCTTTGAATTCGGACTGCCGGATCTCATGTCCGCATGCGGCTGACAGGATGACGGACAGCATCAGACAGATGGCGCTTCTTAATTTCATTTTTGGTCAGTCAAAACTGTAAATAATGTTAATGCAAAGATAAGAAAAAGCCCCTATGATTAAACTATGGCGGGCTTTTTTAATCTAAAAAACAATTAAATGTTAATTTGAGTCCGATGTGATTTAACCAAATAACTTCCTTTATATAGTAATGGTGTATTTTTACACGAAGAATATCAACAACAACAATACAAACAAATGAAAAGAATTGCCACACTGCTTGCTATTCTGGTGACTTCAGCCACAGCGCTGTTTGCCCAGAACCAGTCAATCAAGGGTTCTCTGTATGATTTTGATACAGCAGACCCAATGTATCCTGCTGCCGTTCAGGTCTATCAGATTTCCGGAACGGATTCGACCTACATTGCCGGTGCCTCGACAGAAGAGGACGGTACATTTACCGTAGGAAAACTGAAGCCCGGTAACTATGTTCTCCGTGCTTCATTCGTAGGTTATGATGATACAGACAAGAACTTTACCATCAAATCAGGTCAGGCAGTAACTGATCTGGGTAAGATTGTAATGACAGGCGGCAAGATGCTGGAAGAAGTGTCAGTATCGGCAGTAGTTGCGAAAGTTCAGATGATCAATGATACCGTTATGTTCAACAGTGCAGCCTACAAGCTTCCTGAAGGTTCTTCAGTGGAAGACCTTATCCGCAAGCTTCCCGGCGTACAGATCAGCAGTGACGGCAATATCACGGTAAACGGAAAGAATGTGTCAAGGATTCTTGTAAACGGTAAGGAATTCTTCAATGATGACAAGTCTGTAGCCCTTACACAGCTGACCGCTGACATGATTGAAAAGGTCAAGGCTTATGAAAAGCAGAGTGACCTTGCACGTCAGACCGGTATTGATGACGGTGAGGAAGAGACCGTACTTGACCTGAGCGTCAAGAAAGGTATGGCCAAGGGCTGGTTCGGAAATCTGTCACTTGGCGGTGGCCGTCCTCTGCAGAAGGAAGGTTTTGACGCCAATACCCTCTATCAGGTCAATGCATCTCTGAACCGCTTTGATGAGGACAAGCAGTTCACTGTCATGGGTTCAGCAAGCCAGTCATCAGGCGGCATGGGCGGCTTTGGCGGCGGCATGTTGATGGGCGGCGATATCGGCGGTCGCAGTTTTGGCGGCGGCATGGGCGGCGGCATGATGATCGGGGGCTTCGGCGGCATGGGCGGCGGCGGTGGTGTCAGCACCAGCTATTCCGGAGGTGCCAACTTTGCCATGAACCTTGGAGAAGAAGTATCTCAGGACAACTACAAGTGGGAAGTAGGCGGTAGTGTCAACTGGAGCCACAATGACAATACAGGCAAGTCAAACAACTTTACCAACAACCTTGTATTTAATCAGTACACTGACAGGGCAGGAACCAATGGTAGCGGTAGCAACAGCCTCAGCGCTCAGATGCGTATTGAATGGAATAAGGACAATTACACAAGCCTTCTTTTCCAGCCTCAATTCTCATACAGCAAATCAAGCAACTGGAACATCTCCAAGAGCATAACGATGACAGATAATCCATATAGGTTCACTTCTGATCCTCTTGATACAGCGAAGACTTCATCTTCTTTCTATACAAGAGACAACTATCCTTACAATGATTATGCAGACGTTGATCCGGAAGGAACTTTCTTGGACTCACTGTACGACTATTATACCGATGCCATTCAGAACTTGATCACTTCAACATCAAACAACGAATCAAAGAGCATTTCGACAAGCGGTAATGTCCAATTTGTCCGTCGTTTCGGAAACCGTGGCCGTAACATTTCCGTACGTGGCAACTACAACATTCAAAGAAGTGAAGGTGACAACATGTCACATGAAGACAACTATTTCCCGAAAATGCCGATGTCTTCAAAGATTAAGAACCAATATATAGATTCTCCTACTGAATCAAATTCATTCAATGCCCAGATGACATATTCTGAACCGATTGGAACCGGAACATATCTTCAGTTCAGCTATCAGTTCAGCTATAGTGAACGTAATCAGGACCGTGCCACTTATAATCTGGCCAAGGCATACGATGCATTGTGGGGTGTTCCATCGGTTGACAATGTTTTTGAAGATATCAATTGGGACTTTGAAAAGGATGACGCTCATATGACAAGGGATGAGAATCAGAGTACAAAACAGTTCAATTATAACTATGACCAGAACATTCAGTTGCAGTTCCGCAAGAATGCCACTGACCAGACATACAATTTTACTGCAGGTCTTACTCTGATGCCCCAGTACACCAAGCAGAACTATTCCGGTCATGGTATTAAGGATACAATCCTGAAGCGTAATGTGCTCAATTTTACTCCTACACTCCAGTTCCGTTACAGAGTATCACGTCAGGAACAGATCAATGTCCGTTACAACGGCCGTTCAAGCCAGCCAAATATGGATGACCTGCTTCCAATCCTTGATACCACTAGAATTACATCGGCCACTAACGGTAATCCTACACTTGTTCCTTATTTCACAAACCAGTTCAGTGTCGGGTATCAGAAGTATGATCCTGTAACAATGAGCAGTTTCAATGTTAATGCATCTGTTAACAATACTCTGCGTAACATTACTTCAAAGCAGTGGAAAATCAATGATAACATGGGTACTACATTGAGCCAGCCGATGAATATGGACGGTTTCTGGTCGAATTGGAGCAGCAATTTGAGCTTGACCTTCAATATCACTTTCCCTGATGACCGTTTCTCATTCACGTCATCGACATCAGGATCTTATAACCATCGTGAAGGTCTGACTTCAACAGCCAGCAGTTTGAACGAAGCACTTTTGGCCGCCAACAACCAGACATTCCTGAGCATCAATGATCCGAATGAACTTCGCAGTAAGACTAATACAATCAATGGAAGTGAAAACCTTTCATTCGAATATCGTGATGACTATCTGACCGCTTCTCTTGACGGTAGTATCAGTTACAACCATTCAAACAACAATCTTACGACTCAGACTGTATATTCATCTAATTCCGGTATTAGAGATACATACCAGTTCTCATACGGAGCCAACGTCATAGCATTCATTCCTTGGCGCAACATGCGTCTTGCTACAGACCTTAACATGAATAGCCGTCGTGGTTATGAAGGCCAGCATGCAAATACCGATGAGTTGATATGGAATGTTTCAGGATCATTCTCATTCCTGAAGGGTAATAAGGCTACATTCCAGGTCGCATTCTATGACCTTCTGCATCAGCGCAGTAACATGAGTTATTCAGTTAGTGCTACACAGACATCACAGTCTCAGAATACCAACATCACCAGTTACTTCATGGCAACCATCATTTACAGACTGTCATTGTTCGGTGACCGCAACTCTCGTCAGAGCCTGCGTGGTCGTGGTGGCATGGGCGGCCTTGGTGGCGGCATGGGCGGCTTCGGCGGCGGCAGGGGCGGCTTTGGCGGCGGCATGGGCGGCGGTTTCGGAGGCGGTATGCCAATGGGCGGCATGTTCTAAACGCACGTAGCAAATTCATTGAATTGGGGTGGCCTGATGGTCACCCCAATTTATTTTGTCATCTCCAAAGTGTAAGTGCGTCATCACCCGCAATGGTTATGTGGACAGAAGTAATCTGCAGAGCAAGG
>JAGHSY010000088.1 GCA_018065615.1 Candidatus Colenecus caballi
GGCATCTTACCTGACTTCAGGACGTTTGCAAGGTCCTGGGTGTCTTCAACGGTAAAGTTGCCGGTAATCTCTGAACGTCCGCCGGGAATCTCACCGTTTACACGGGGAGCGCTGTAAACATAACCGTCAAGTACGATGGCTATGCCGCGGCCTACATTCTGCTTGGTCAGGTTGGCCCACTTGCGTGCGCCTTCGGTGTTCATGGCCATGCTTACGCAGGGTGAACCCTTCTGGTCAAAGTCTGCCTTTGCTTCAACGACCACGTCTCCGGTAACATCGGCCTGACCGTTCTTGTTGTCGTTCTTGATGCAGTACAGTTCAAATATGTTTTCTGTACCGTCCATAGCCTTGACACCCCACATGAGCTTGAGATCACGTGGCATGATGGCCTTGGCTTCAGGACTTGAAAGCATGCTGTTTACAAGTGCAGTGTCTTTTGCAAGTGCAATACCTGCAACCCAGCTGTCACCGTAAGGATATGGGTTCAGACGTGAAAGCAGAGGATTGCTCTTCTGGAATGCTGCCAGCTGTTCTGCATTTGACTTTTCTGTTACGTTGTCATTGAGAAGCTGTCCTGCAAGGTCTTCTTCGGACTTTTCTTCAGCAGCAGGAGCGGTTTCTGCCTGAGTTTCCTCAGCAGGCTGTTCGTCAGCAAGCTTCTGGGCCAGACGGCTGTCAATGCGGTTGATTACGTCTGCAATTTCATCATACTTGTAGGTCTCCCAGAATTCCAGGTTGGCTGAACCCTGAAGGAGTTTGCGGACACGCTCGGGCTCCTTGATACCTGGGAGTTCGACCATGATGCGGCCCTGCTTTCCGGCCAGTTCCTGAATGTTGGGCTGGGCTACACCGAAACGGTCAATACGGGTACGCAGAACGTTGAATGAGTTGGAGACAGCTGCTGTCACTTCTTCCTTCAGAACGGTGATCACCTGTTCATTGGTGGTCTGTGCGTTGACCTTGTCCTTAAGGTTCGATGTTGCAAAGAATACGTTGAGCTTTGCATCGGCACCTGCTATCTTGGCATATTCTTCTGCAAAGATGTCAACAAAGTTGTCCTGGCTGCTGACTGAGCGCTTCTTGGCTGCTGCCATTGTCTCAGTGAAGACGGGATCCTGGCTGTTGTTTGCCAGAGCCTTTACCACGTCAGGAATTGAAACTTCCAGGATGACGTTCATACCGCCCTTAAGATCCAGACCAAGTCCGATCTGCATTTCGCGGCACTCTTTGTATGAATAAATACCAAGCCAGACCTTTTTGTTCATTACAGAGTCAAGATAGGCCTGTTCATCCTGGCTCTGGGCAGCACTTTTCTCAATGCTGCGGGTCTTG
>JAGHSY010000097.1 GCA_018065615.1 Candidatus Colenecus caballi
CTTCTGGGCAATGTGCTTTCATACGTGCGTCTGTTTGCGCTGGGTCTGTCAGGCGGCATTCTGGCCAATGTGTTCAACAGCATGGCCGTTGGCATGAAGCCCGATAATCCCGTTGCAGGTTTCATTGTCATGGCGCTGATTTTCGTAATAGGGCATGCACTGAACATTTTCATGAATATACTGGGCGCCATTGTCCACCCAATGCGTCTGACATTTGTTGAGTTCTTCAAGAATGCAGGCTACACGGGCGGAGGTACGGAGTACAGGCCTTTCAGTAGAAAAACAGAGATAGCAGAGTAAAAAGTATTAACAAAATAAATTCAATTACATTATGTCAAGTTTGGTATTAGCTTATGTGGGCGTAGCCCTTATGATCGGCCTTTCAGGCATTGGCAGCGCATTCGGTGTGACAATTACCGGCAATGCAGCAGTAGGTGCCCTGAAGAAGGTTGACAAGTTCGGTAACTTCATTGTGCTGACCGCACTTCCCGGTACACAGGGTCTGTACGGCTTTGCAGGTTACTTTATCTTTGCAAACATGTTCGGCGTCCTGACTCCGGACATCACAGCAATGCAGGCTGCTTCAGTCTTTGGCGGCGGTCTTGCCCTTGGTCTGGTGGGTCTGTTCTCTGCCATCCGTCAGGGCCAGGTCTGCGCAAACGGCATTGCCGGTATTGCCCAGGGTCATGACGTGTTCTCTAAGACTCTGATTCTTGCAGTGTTCCCGGAACTGTACGCCATCGTTGCTCTGGCAGGCGTGTTCCTGATGGGTTCCGCACTGTAATTGGTGAACGGCTGCACAATGGGGACAGTCCCTGCTGCACGGATGCGTGCAACAGGGACTGTCCCCATTGTGCACAAAAATATGTTAACGCGTTGGGGAGTAGGGGGATTATGCGTAAATTTGCAGGCAAATTCGAAAGGACATGGGAAATACCATACGGAAACCGGATTACATATTCTCTGTCAGCTGGGAGGTCTGTAATAAGGTGGGCGGCATCTATACCGTGCTCTCCACTCAGGCAAAGACGCTGAAAGAGGAGAGCGGAGCCACGCTCGTTTACATCGGACCTGATTTCTGGCAGGGCAGGGAGAACCCGCTTTTCACAGAGGACAAGTCACTTTATGCGCTGTGGCGTGACAGCGTGCGGCAGACTGACGGCCTTGAGGTCAGGACCGGTTACTGGAACATTCCCGGACGTCCCATTGTCTTTCTGATTGACTTCAGGTCACTGTTCCCGCTCAAGGACCGCATTTACGGCAAGGCCTGGGATCTGTTCCGCGTTGATTCGCTGCATGCCTACGGGGACTATGATGAGGCGTCCATGTTCTCATTTGCAGCGGCGCTGGCAGTGCGCAGCCTCTACAATTTCCACATTACGCCCAATGAAAAGGTTGTCTATCACGCCCATGAATGGATGACAGGCCTTGGGGCGCTTTTTGTTAAGCATTACATTCCGCAGATTGCAACCGTTTTTACAACGCATGCCACGTCAATAGGCCGCTCTATATGCGGCAACGGCAAGGCGCTGTACGCGTTCTTTGACGGATACAACGGTGACCAGATGGCCTTTGAACTGAACATGGAGGCCAAGCATTCAATAGAAAAGCAGACCGCGCAGCAGGTTGACTGCTTTACCACGGTCAGCGACATAACGGCGCGGGAATGCACGCAGCTGCTGGACCGCAAGCCCGATGTGGTTACCGTGAACGGCTTTGAGGACGGTTTCGTACCGCAGGCTGACCGGTTCCAGGGTGTACGCGCGGCGGCACGCAGCCGCATACTTAAGGTGGCAAACGCCATGTTCGGCACCCGCTGGGGTGACGACACGGTAATCATTGGCACCGGCGGCCGCTATGAGTTCCGCAACAAGGGGCTGGACCTGTTCCTGGAGTCCCTGCGCGCACTGCGTGACGGCTTCAAGTCCGATGCAAACGTGCTGGCGCTGATTAATGTGCCGGGCTGGACCAGGGAGCCAAGGAAGGATGTGCGGGAGCGTCTGGAACAGCCGTTCCCGTCATCGGACCCGCTGGAATGTCCCATGACCACGCACTGGCTGAACAATATGAATGAGGACCGCGTGCTTGGCACGCTGGCATCGATGGGTTTCCGCAACCGTCCTGAAGACAAGGTCAAGGTGCTGTTCGTGCCGTGCTACCTGGACGGCAGGGACGGCATTTTCAACCTGTCATACTACGACCTGCTGATAGGGCAGGATGTGGCTGTGTTCCCGTCATATTATGAGCCGTGGGGCTACACTCCGCTTGAGAGCGCGGCGTTCAGGGTGCCTACGGTGACATCGGACCTGGCGGGTTTCGGACTGTGGGTCAACACGCAGGTGGGCCGTTACGGGCTGCTGTCTGACGGCGTTAAGGTGGTTCACCGCACTGATGACAACTGGAACGATGCTGTAAGTGAACTGCGTGACTGTTATGAGCAGTGGATTGCAATGTCCCCGTGTGAGCGCGAAAAGGCCCGCGCATCTGCATCGGACCTGGCGGGAAAAGCACTGTGGAAGCATTTCATTACCTATTATATGGAAGCGTATGACCTTGCTCTGAGTAAGGTCTATGACAATATTTGAGAACTTTTTTAATGATATACGATGAAAATTAAAGCAAGCAATTCAAATCAGCCCGCCTGGCGTCAGTTTTACGTGAAGTCCGGTGTTCCTGAAGCTTTACAGAAACTTGATGAACTGTCCCACAATATATGGTGGGTATGGAATGAGGAAGGAAAGGCCCTTTTCAAGAGCATTGATCCGGCCATGTGGACCAGGGTGCATCACAACCCTGTTCAGATGCTGGCCAGCCTGAGCTACGAAAAACTTGAAGAGCTGTCAAAGGACAGCAGCTTCATTGAGAATATGAATGCGGTGTATGACAAGTTCCGCGCATACGTTGACGTCAAGCCCGATGCAACACGTCCTTCAGTGGCATATTTCTGCATGGAATACGGTCTGACCCATGTCCTGAAGATATATTCGGGCGGTCTTGGCGTGCTTGCCGGCGACTATATGAAGGAGGCCAGTGACAGCAATGTGGATATGGTGGGCGTGGGTTTCCTGTACCGCCACGGCTATTTCACGCAGACCCTGTCAATGGACGGCCAGCAGATTGCAAACTATGAGCCGCTGGATTTCAACAGCCTGCCCATTGAACGCGTGTATGACAGCAACGGCCAGCCCATGACGGTTGCCGTACCTTATATAAACTACACCGTGTATGCATCGGTCTGGCGTGTCAACGTGGGCCGCATTTCACTGTATCTGATGGATACGGACAATGACATGAACAGCGAATATGACCGTCCAATCACGTCACAGCTGTACGGCGGAGACTGGGAGAACCGCTTGAAACAGGAGATTCTGCTGGGCATTGGCGGCATGCTGATGCTTGAGGCTCTGGGCATAAGGAAGGATATCTACCACTGCAATGAGGGTCATGCCGCACTCTGCAACCTGTACCGTCTGACTTCATACGTAAAGCAGGGCCTTACATTCAACCAGGCCATGGAGGTGGTGCGCGCATCGTCCTTATACACAGTCCACACACCGGTACCGGCCGGTCACGATTATTTTGATGAGGGCCTGTTCGGCAAGTACATGGGCGGCTACGCTCAGATGCTGGGCATTTCATGGGACGAACTTATGGGTATGGGCCGCACCAATCCCGATGACCACGGCGAGCGTTTCTGCATGTCAACATTCGCATGCAACACCTGCCAGGAGGTCAACGGCGTAAGCTGGCTGCACGGTGAGGTGTCAAAGAAGATGTTTGCAGGCATCTGGAAGGGCTATTTCCCTGAAGAGAGCCATGTGGGCTACGTGACCAACGGCGTCCATATGCCAACTTGGGCATCAAAGGAATGGATGTCTCTGTATGCCAAGTATTTCGATAAGGATTTCCTGAAGGACCAGTCAAATGAGAAGCTCTGGGAACAGATATACAGTGTGCCGGACAAGGTCATCTGGGACCAGCACATGGACCTGAAGCACCAACTTATTGAGTTCATACGCAAGGGGTTCCGTGAAACATGGCTCAAGAACCAGGGCGACCCGTCACGCATAGTATCAATCCTTGAAAAGATTAACCCGAACGCACTGACAATAGGATTCGGCCGCCGCTTTGCCACATACAAGCGCGCACACCTGCTGTTCACTGATCTGGACCGTCTGGCCAAGATTGTGAACAACCCCAAGTATCCGGTACAGTTCCTGTTTACCGGCAAGGCCCATCCGCATGACGGAGCAGGTCAGGGGCTTATCAAGCAGATCATTGACATAAGCCGCCGTCCGGAATTCCTGGGCAAGATCATATTCCTTGAGAACTATGACATGCATGTCGCACGCCGTCTGGTTTCAGGCGTCGATATATGGCTGAACACGCCGACCCGTCCGCTCGAGGCATCGGGCACAAGCGGTGAGAAGGCCCTGATGAACGGTGTGGTCAACCTTTCTGTCCTTGACGGATGGTGGTATGAAGGTTACCGTCAGGGTGCCGGCTGGGCTCTGACAGACAAGCGTACATATCAGAACCAGGCTTATCAGGACCAGCTTGACGCCGCTACCATCTATTCTCTGCTTGAGAATGAGATTCTGCCGCTGTACTATGATCAGGACAAGGACGGCATGTCAAAGGGCTGGGTCAAGACAATGAAGAATTCAATTGCACAGATTGCTCCGCATTATACTATGAAACGTCAGCTTGACGACTATTTCAGCAGGTTCTACTGCCGTCAGGCCGAGCGCACCCGCATGCTTGTGGCTGACAACTTTGCCAAGGCCAAGGAGATAGCAGCCTGGAAGGAGACCGTAGCTGAGCGCTGGGATTCCATTGAGGTGGTCAGTTCCCAGAAGAGCGATTCAGTGCTTCAGGGCACATTTGAAAGCGGCAAGAGTTTCCAGATGCAGTACGTCATTGACGAGAAAGGCCTGGAGGATGCCGTTGGAATAGAGATGGTCGTGATACGCACCAATGAGAACGGCCAGGAGGTCATTGACCACGTCCAGCCCCTTGAACTGGTAAAGCGTGAAGGTAACCTTTACACGTTCCAGGGTGAAGCCAAGAACGATGTTGCCGGCGTATTCAAGGTCTGCTACCGCATGTACCCCAAGAACGCCGACCTGCCACACCGTCAGGATTTCTGCTACGTAAGGTGGTTCTACTGATTTGAAAAGCGGCTCCGGCCGCTTTTCCTTTATTTTTGAAACATGAAACGGAACTTTACCTGCTATTCGGGAAAGGATGTTACTTTGCGTATGCTCTGGGGGGCGTACAGACTGGACTGTCAGGCTTACCCCAACCAGTTCCGCGGAGCACTGGCCTGCCTGTCGTGGCGTCTCAAAAACCCTGACATTTATTCCGTTGTGGTTGACAATGCCACAGGCAGGGTAGTGGCCTATATTCTGGCGATGGCTGTCACAGAACAGGCTTATGAAAAACTTGTTTCAGGAGATTTCATTGACGTGAACATGAAAGCATCCGATGTTGTCGTTCCGGACAGGAAGGGCGACTATTGTCTTTACATTTCATCAATGGTGGTGGACAGAAACTTCAGAAAGGGAATTCCAGGGCTGATGCTTTTCCGGCATTTCAGGGAAAGACTTGAGAATTATGAGAAAGAAGGCGTTCATTTTTCTAAAGTAGCGGCTGACATCCTTTCTTCCGATGCAGAAATGATAGCCCTGCATTTTGGACTGACCTGCCTGAGGGAAAGCTGTCACAATTCAAAAATTTATGTAGGTAATGGTTTGTGTTTTGAATAATTATGTAACTTTGTAGCATTTACAACCAACTTAATTTCCCTTTTTTATGAAAAGAATCAATTTACTCCTTCTTGCAGCCTTTTCTATGGCTATTTTCGCATGTTCTCCTGACAACAGTGAAGGAAGCACTGATGCCAATGTTTCAGATCTGTTGGGAACATGGTACATTGGCATGAACTCGGTTTGGCCCGACATTCTTGATTCAATGTACATTGATCAGCCCGGAACAATGACTTTCACTCAGGACGGAAAGTACGAACAGGTAGGTCCTTGGGACAAGTTTGTAGGTACTTACACTTATGCCGATGGAATTCTGACTACTGTAAACGAAAAGGCCTGGCGGTTTGATTATGAAAGCAAGTCTTATATTCAGGTTCCGGATTCTGTTGTAGATAAATTCCCGACAGTCTATTCACCAAAGTTCCTGTATGACAAGAATATAATGGTCCAGAAGGCTGAACTTGACTCCATTTTCCAGTTAAAGGAGGATTCATTTGAAATGTACTTCAAAAAGGGAACTACCGTGCCTTCAGATGCCAGTCTGATTCAGGGCTTCTGGAACTGGAGGTTTTTCGGTGATCCGCTTACGACAAGAATTGCCGTCAAATTTGATGGAAACAATTTTGAGTTATGGAATAATGCCTGGCATGAGCATTTCAGCGGCACATTCGAATACAAGAACGGCATGGTTAAGTTTACAATTGATCAGGAATCATTCCAAATCAGACGCTGGTGGGAACTGCCTAATGATTTCCAAGAAGAACTGTCATCAAACCTGAACGAACGGTGGCTGACACCTGATCCGGCGGAATATGACAGAATGGAGCCTACATTCGGCTGGGTGTTCGTATTGCCTTTCGTTGTTGATGGAAATGAGGCATATAGCTCATTTGCCAATCTGCACTGCATTCTTGACAAGCAGTAATCACTTATTTCCAATATTGGCGGTCACCTCAGCGGGGTGGCCGCTTTTTTTGTTCTTGTGGGTGTTTTGCGGTCTGTTTTGTCGGCGCAGGTTTGGTGGTATTCTGCGCCGAGACATCACATTGAAATGGTACGCACCTGCGTGAGACTGGTTTACGAAAAATTGGTTATGTTTGCGGTATGAAACTGATAAGTTGGAATGTGAACGGCCTCAGGGCTGTGTGCGGCAAGGGGTTTGCTGGAATTTTCGATGAGTTCGATGCTGATTTTGTGTGTCTGCAGGAGACAAAGCTGCAGGCTGGACAGATTGACCTTGAGTTTCTTGGATATACATCGTACTGGAACTATGCCGACAAAAAGGGGTATTCGGGTACGGCAATTTATACGCGCCATACGCCACTGTCGGTGACGAACGGCATTGGGGTCGATGAGTTTGACCATGAGGGCAGGGTCATTACGCTTGAGATGCCTGATTTTTACCTTGTCA
>JAGHSY010000051.1 GCA_018065615.1 Candidatus Colenecus caballi
GCAATAGCTCAGTTGGTAGAGCACGACCTTGCCAAGGTCGGGGTCGCGCGTTCGAGTCTCGTTTGCCGCTCCTCGGTACAGGAAAAAACAGAAATCCCCACCCGGCGGAATTGGGTGCCCCGCACGATACAGGTGCGTGTGCCGAGAGGTGTGCAGGTTCGAGTCCTGTGCTGGGCACTTCATTTTGGAGAGATGGCGGAATTGGTAGACGCGCCACTTTGAGGGGGTGGTGGGAGTTGTCCCGTGTGAGTTCGAGTCTCATTCTCTTCACAATCATTTGCGGCAATAGCTCAGTTGGTAGAGCACGACCTTGCCAAGGTCGGGGTCGCGAGTTCGAGTCTCGTTTGCCGCTCCATTTTTCAGGATTTACTTTCGCAAGTAAATCCTTTTTTTTATCTTCGCATTATCATATTACTTATAACTAACCTTAATTACCTTTTTCAAATTATGGAAGCTGAAAAATTATCAAACTGGAACCGCACTACCGGATTGATTTACAAGGACGTATTAATTTATGCAATCGCAGCTGCCTGCGGTGCTTTTTTTGCAATCATTCCACTTTGCAAATGGCTCTCTGAAATGTGCTACATGGCATCAATGATCGGATTCGTTGCATTCTACATGAGATTGAAAGACCTGACAGTTCTGGCTGATCCTGCCGATGCCGATGCCCTTAAAAAACTTTCACTTGGCATTCTGCTGTACGTTGCTTCCGTTCTGGTATCAAAAATCCCTGTTGCAGGTCTTATTCTTGATGCCATAGCCTCAATCATTGCATTCATATTCATGTTCCTTGCTTACAGCGCAATCAAAAAATCAACCACATTCCCCAACGCAGAAGGAGCAAAACTTCTCACTACTGCCCTTATCATTGGTATGGCAGGCGCACTTCTCAGCATCATTCCGGTCGTAGGAATCATCGGAAAGATTCTTCTGGTCATTGAATTTGTCCTGATAATTATGGGTTGGAAGAAAATTGCAACTCCAGCTGCATAAAAAAGAACATACAACACTTTTCAAGCAGCCACACGGCTGCTTGTTTTTTATGAAGAGAAAGACCGTTTCACTGGCACTGGTTCTTCTGACCGTCAACGCATTCGGCCAGAAACATACTGTCAGCGGCTACATCTGGGACAAATCCAGTCATGAGACGCTGATTGGCGCTACAATTCTGGACCTGCCCAGCGGCAAAGGCGCCATAACCAACGAATACGGATTCTACTCTCTTACCCTACCCGACGGTCCGGTCGAACTCAGAACCGGCTATGTTGGCTACAGCACCACGACCCTGTCCTTTTCACTGACGGCTGACACCGTTATTGATTTCGGTCTTCAGACAATTGCAAGCCTTGAAGAAGTCACAATTACCGGCAACCGTCTGGAACTTGGTGTCAAAGGTTCACAGATGAGCGCTGTTGACATTCCAATTGAACAGATAAAAGCAGTACCGGCCATGTTCGGTGAGGCCGATGTTCTTAAAGCACTTCAACTGCTGCCTGGAGTTCAGACCGGAACAGAAGCGACAGCCGGAATATATGTGCGTGGAGGTGCCCCCGATGAGAATCTTCTTCTAATTGACGGAGTGCCGGTATACAACGTGAACCACATGTTCGGCTTCTTTTCGGTCTTCAACCCCGATGCTCTGAAAAACGTCACTTTATATAAAGGCAGTTTTCCGGCACACTACTGCGGCCGCCTGTCATCGGTAGTTGATGTCAGAATGAAGGACGGCGACATGCAGAACTGTCACGGAAACGTATCCGTAGGCATGGTTTCATCGAAATTCAACTTTGAAGGTCCGATAATCAGGGACAAGACATCATTCAACATATCTGCCCGCCGCACATATTCTGACATTGTGCTGAATGCGGCTCTGAAGCTGAATGACAGATTCAAGTTCTCGGACATGCAGGATGACATGGGCATGGGGTACTACTTCTATGACATAAACATCAAACTGAACCACAAATTCAGTGACAATGACCGTCTTTACGCAAGCTGGTACAGCGGTGACGATGACATTTTCTTTGACTACATCGAGTCCGATGGAGAATTGCGCACAAAGGACAAACTTGACTGGAAATGGGGAAATATGGTCGGAGCATTACGCTGGAACCATATCTGCAGTCCAAAACTGTTCATGGACGCAAGCGCAAGCTATACACGTTACCGTCATAAGATGGGCATTGACGTGATTGAGACAGACCGGATTACAGGAACTGACAACCATGCAGGCGTAGCCATGAATTCCGGCATTTATGACATCACACTGCGAACTGACATGCACTGGTCTCCATCGGCCATGCATGACACGCGTTTCGGAGCATATTACACGCATCACCGTTTCAATCCCGATGTCATTACGGCTGACATGGAAGGTGAATTCAAGGAAAGCGGCGACACCATTCTTGACAGTCATATCAACTACGGTCAGAACAACATTTATGCGGACGAAGTTCAGTTTTATGCCGAAGATGACATTTCAATATCCCATGCCATAAAGGCTGATGTGGGCTTGAGCTGGTCTCTTTTCAATGTCAAAGGACACACATTCAACAATCTGGAGCCACGGTTAAGCATGCGTTTTCTGTTGAATGACAATCTTTCAATGAAAGCGGGATACGCATATATGTCACAGTACGTACACCTGCTGTCAAACAACACCATCAGTCTGCCCACAGACCTATGGGTGCCATCGACTGACATTATCATGCCGGAACATTCACACCAGATTGCAGCCGGCGCGTTCTATCAGATTGAAGGTGTTGCAGACCTGTCCCTTGAGGCCTACTACAAGACAGAAGAGAACCTTCTTGAATACAAGGAAGGTGAAAGTATGATGAACGCCGATGACAAATGGTATGACAAGGTTGCAATCGGACGCGGATGGAGCTATGGCGTGGAATTCATGATACAGCGTTCTATCGGACGTCTTAACGGATGGCTGTCTTATACATGGAGCCGGACACAGCGTCAGTTTGACCGTGAAGGGATGGTTCTTAATGCCGGGAATCCGTTTGACGCCAAATATGACCGCCGCCATGAGTTTGACATTACCTGCAACTACAGTTTCAGCAAACGTTTTGACATGTCCGCCACATGGATTTACGAGACCGGGAACTGCGGCACGATGTACACGCAATATTACGAATCGGACATGCCGGACAAAAACGTATATGTGTCAGAACCGGAACTTGGATGCTATGGAGACCGCAACAACATGCGTCTCAACCCCACACACAGACTTGACCTTGGTTTCAACTGGCACAGGCAGTTCAGCGACCGCGTAAGGCGCACCATGAGTCTCAGCATCTACAATGCCTACAACAACCGCAACCCGTTCCTTGTTTACGTTTACAAGGACACGCAATATGACAGTCAGGCAAAGGAATACGTTGAGACCCGAACTCTGAGACAGCTCACCCTGTTCCCAATTCTGCCCAGTTTAAGTTATACCGTTTCGTTCTGAACGCCATGAAAAGACTATCACTAATACTGACTGCACTGATCCTTGTTACAGGCTGCACAAAGGACATAGAATACCGCGGAACAGACCGTGGCCCCATAATGGTAGCCAACAGCATGAACCGCGCAGGTGACAAGGCGTATGTACGCGTTACACGCAGCCGCTATTTCCTTGATTCCGGCAATCCGGACTATACGCTGTCCGATGCAGCAGTCACCATGACAATCGGTGGTTCATACCACGAACTCAATTATGGTTCCCGGAACAGGAATTACACATCGGACTGCACTGTCAAACCCGGCAGCATACTGCAAATTTCCGCCGCCCACCCCGATTTTGGACAGGTATATGCCTGCGACACCGTCCCAAAAGCCTTTTCATGCACAGTTGACACTGCTTATCAGGCTTTCAGCATGAAAGGAATTGCAATTGACACCATGTTTTACCATGGACTTGACGTTGGAATGATTGATTCTGTCTGTTCTTTTGACTTCTGTCTTTCCAGTGATACAGGCCGGAACGAATATTTCATGATTGAATTCGAACCAATCAGAAGATTCATTTCCATAAGAGGAGACACACTTGATACAATCTGCCAGTATCTGAGTTACAGGATTGCCACCCCCACCCTTTATGCAATTGAAATGATTGACAATGAAAGCATAGGTGACTTTTCAGAACTTATGGATCTGTTACCTGTTATCAGTAACGGCATAAACAGTTTCACCTTTAGTGA
Organism: Candidatus Colenecus caballi; assembly: GCA_018065615.1. Lineage (GTDB taxonomy): Bacteria > Bacteroidota > Bacteroidia > Bacteroidales > Bacteroidaceae > Colenecus > Colenecus caballi. Next base: position 4,203 of record JAGHSY010000051.1, read on the forward strand.
CAGACATCTGTCCGACACCACACATCTTGTTTTCGAACTGCTGATGACACCGGTTGACAGCACTCTTCACATAATCAAGTCCGATATCAAGGCAAAATATGCAATCCGTTCACTTTCGTGGGCTGCATACACATACCAGATGGCCGCACGGAATTTTGGAAACCACAACAGTCCGATGTCCGAGCCTGTAACCATGTGGACCAACATACAGGGAGACGGCACAGGAGTGCTGGGGTCATACGTTGAAATAAGCGACAGCCTGTCACTTAGAGAATTCTGAATCACTTGATAATCTTGTAGCGGGCAAACTTAAGCAGGAGCGTCTTTTCACCTACATTGAGGAAGCGGATTCTTGCCTTGGCGCTGTCACCAGTACCATCAACGGACAGGACACTGCCAATTCCGAAACGTTCATGCTCAATGACGCTGCCTTCATGCAGGTTTCCGTCACCTGACGAAGCCGGAACTGCACCATGCAGCATGGAATCAGTGACGACCTGGAAATTGCCCTTCTGCCACGGCTTGCGCTCCGGCTGGATCTTGGGCTCAAGTCTGGGCTTTTCCTGACGGCGCATGAATACCGGTCTGGAATCATTGTCATCGGACGCGGAACGCTGGGCCCACGCCTGACGCACTTCATCCATGGGCATATTCAGATACTGCCTGTCAATATCCTTCAGGAAACGGCTTGGAGCACTGCTGTCAATACTTCCGTAACGGAAACGCTGCATGGCATAAAACAGCATCAGGTGCTTGCGTGCACGGGTCATGGCAACATAAAACAGGCGTCTCTCCTCCTCTATCTGACGTTCGTCATCGGAGCTCATGTTGCTTGGAAACAGTTCCTCTTCCAAACCGACAATGCACACGGCATCGAACTCCAGTCCCTTGGCGGCATGCACTGTCATCAGTGTCACTTTTTCAATGTCTTCATCGGACTCATTGTCCTGGTCTGTCATAAGGGACACGTCATTCAGGTAATCGACCATGAAGCGCCTGTCATCACCCTCCTCCTGACGGTCAAGACAGAATGTAGTCACGTTTGACAGCAGTTCCTGCGCATTCTGGAAGCGGCTTTCACCTTCTACCGTATTGTCTGCCTTGAGTTCACGCATTATGCCTGTTTCATCAATAATGCGTTCTGCAAGCTTGCCGGCATCAAGGGTATGCACGTCTTCCATAAAACCGCTGAGCAGTGAAACGAACTGCGCCAGCTTCTGTGCTGTCCCGTTATTGATGTCCAGCCTGTAGATATCCGGATGTGAAACGACATCCCACAGGCTGACACCGCTCCCAATTCCCATTGAAATGATTTTGCTGACCGTTGTCTGACCTATTCCGCGGGCAGGATAGTTTATGATACGTTTGAATGCCTCTTCATCATTGGGGTTGACGCACATGCGGAAATAAGCAATGATATCCTTGATTTCCTTACGCTGGTAGAATGAAAGTCCGCCATATATCTTGTACGGCAGGCCACGCTTGCGCAGAGACTCTTCCAGCGGGCGTGACTGTGCGTTTGTCCTGTAGAGAACAGCCATTTCACGCCAGGGGACATCATGAAAGGTATGCAGGTCAACCAGCCTGTTTACGACCATTTCGCTCTCGTCCAAGTCCGAATGGGCACGCATGACTCTGATCGGGTCACCCTTCTCATTTTCCGAGAACACATTCTTCTTTATCTGGGCATGATTCTTGACAATCAGACTTCCGGCAGCGCTTACAATAGTCTGTGTGGAACGGTAGTTCTGCTCAAGCTTGAAAAGGCGTGAGCCCTGATACAGTTTCTGGAACTTGAGCATGTTGTCAATGTTCGCCCCACGGAACGAATATATGCTCTGGGCATCGTCACCCACCACGCAGACCTTTGCACCGTGACGCGTCAGCTGCCAGACAATGCAGTGCTGGGCATAGTTGGTGTCCTGATATTCGTCAACAAGAATATGTCTGAACTGCGTGCCATACTTTTCAAGCACATCGGGACAGTCGCGGAACAGCAGGAATGTATTCAGAAGCAGGTCATCAAAGTCCATTGCATCGGACTTGCGGCAGCGCTCGGCATACTTTTCATAAATCTTTCCCGTCATGGGAATGCGCTTGAACTGGTCGCTCTTGTAAATGTCCGCATTCTGAACGTAGGCCGATGCCGTCATGAGCCTGTTCTTTGCATTTGATATGCGGCTCTGGACTACACCGGGCTTGTATGTCTTTTCATCAAGCTGCATTTCACGCACAATTGACTTTATAAGGTTCTGACTGTCTGTCTGGTCATAAATTGTGAAGTCCGATGTAAACCCTATCCTGTCAGCTTCTGTACGCAGAATGCGGCTGAATATGCTGTGGAAGGTGCCCATCCACAGATAACGGGCACGCTGCTCACCGACCTTGGCGGCTATTCTCTGCTTCATTTCTCCGGCTGCCTTGTTGGTGAAGGTAAGAGCCAGGATGGACCACGGATCAATGTCCATTTCAAGCAGATGCGCTATCCTGTAAGTCAGCACGCGTGTCTTTCCGGAACCGGCGCCGGCAATGACCATGCAGTCACCGTCCGTATAGAGGACGGCGTCACACTGGCTTGGATTCAATTCTTCCCGGTAATCAATCATAGAGGCCACGAAGTTACTAAATCAGGGAAAAAATCCCTATCTTCGTGTGCTCTTAAAAGGCAAATACTTTTCAACAGCCCATGTTCCCAATCAAAGACCCCATATGGATATGTTTCTCAGTGCTGGTTCTGGTGCTGTTCATACCCATGCTGTGCCGCAGGCTGCGCTTTCCGCAGATTGCAGGTCTGATTGTTGCCGGAGTCATCCTGGGACCGGGTCTGCTGAATGTTCTTGAACGCACAGAAGTGCTTGATTTCTTCAGCCACATCGGACTACTTTTCATAATGTTCTTTGCAGGCCTGCAGATCAACCTTGAAGAAATGAAGCGCAACAAAGTCTGGGGAATTATTTTCGGTTGCCTGACTTTCGCTCTACCATGGGCCCTGTGCTACATGACCGGACGGCTCTGTCTTGACATGACGGTTACATCGGCCTCAATCATGGGCTGCATAATGGGGTCTCACACTCTGGTATCATACCCCATAATAAGCCGTTACGGACTTACACGCAGAAAGAGCGTGACCATTTCAGTGGCAGGAGCTCTGGTTGCCATCCTGCTGGCACTGATAATCTATGCGGTACGCCAGTCATCGGCCGGGTCCGATGACTTCAACACACCATTGTTTCTTTTAAAGGTTGCATTATATGTGGCTGTGATCATTTTCACTTATCCGCGGCTTGCCAGACATTTCTTCAAAGTGGTGACAAACAGCTTCTCACATTTCCTGTTTGTCATGATACTGCTGTCGCTGAGCTGCGGACTGGCCGAACTGGTCGGACTGGACGGCATAATCGGCGCATTCCTTGCCGGAATTGTCATTAACCGCTACGTTCCAAAGTCATCGCCACTCATGAACCGTCTTGACTTTGTAGGCAACACGCTGTTTGTCCCCACATTCCTGCTGGACACTGGCCTTCTGATTGACCTGAAGGGTCTGACCGGACAGTGGAATGTACTTTTCATTTTCATTCTGCTGACATTAGCCGGCACAGCGGCAAAATGGATTGCGGCATTCATAACCCAGAAAGCCAACAGACTGGAGTCCGATGAGCGCAAACTGCTGTTCGGTCTCAGCGAATCACACGCTGCCGGCGCGCTGGCCATTGCAATGGGCGCATTCGCTTCGGGAATGCTGGACAGTGATGCCTTGAGCGCCACAGTTCTCATTGTACTTGTGACATGCATTGTCAGCAACATAATCACAGAGCACGGGGCTGCAAGCCTTCATCAGAAGGAAATGCAGGAAACAGGGCCCGTCGTTGAGAACCGCCTGCTGGTAACGCTGACAGGTTCCAACACCCTGCAGGCACTTATGGATACAGCAATGACGCTGCACCTTCCCTCAGACCGTGAAATGGTGGGACTGTATGTGACTATCAACGGAGAACATGCACCCAAGTACCTTCAAGATGGCAAGGGACGTCTTCAGGAAGCTGCCAGAATAGCAGCATCGGCCGATGTTCCTTTCCTTACGCACAACCGTCTTGGCAACAATATTGTTGACAGCATAATTCATGCCACCAGTGAATTCGAGACCCGCACCATGCTCATGGGCATGCCCCTGCGTCACAGCATTACCACACAATATTACGAGAGCATAGTACAGCCGCTCATTGACGGCATACCCGGCCAGATTGTGCTCCAGCGCATGAACGTGTCAATGAACACCATACGCCGCATCATCGTACTTGTGCCAGGTCCGGTCCTTCAGGATGAGGCATTTGAAAGATGCATGGATATAATATAC
>JAGHSY010000027.1 GCA_018065615.1 Candidatus Colenecus caballi
CAATAATGTCAATGAACGCTTTGGTTCTACCGAACCGAGTTTATTTGATTGTTTAACTTTTTAAAATTGTTCCGGCATTTTTACCGGACACGTATGATATATCTTAGTTAATTGTTTTCCAATGCGAAATTAGTGTAAGTTTTCGGAATTAAAATACCAATCAAAGGATAAAAGGATTACTTTTGCGTTCACGAAACAAACCGAACTAAAATAACAGGACTTATGAAATTCTTAACAGACGAAAAGCTTCTTATTGTCGGTGCCGGCGGTATGATCGGTTCCAACATGGTTCAGACTGCAATGCTGCTGGGTCTTACCCCCAACATCTGCCTGTATGACATCTTCGAACCCGGTGTTCACGGTGTTGCTGAAGAAATGTACCATTGCGCATTCCCCGGTGCAAACATCACATGGACCGTTGATCCTGAGGTCGCATTCACTGGTGCCAAGTACATCATCTCATCAGGCGGTGCTCCACGTAAGGAAGGCATGACACGTGAGGATCTGCTTAAGGGCAACTGCCAGATTGCAGCTGACTTCGGAGACAAGATCAAGAAATACTGCCCCGACGTAAAGCACGTAGTCGTAATATTCAACCCCGCTGACGTTACTGCTCTTACAGCTCTGATCCACTCAGGTCTTAAGGCCAACCAGCTGACATCACTTGCAGCTCTTGACTCAACCCGTCTGCAGGAAGCTCTTGCTCAGGAATTCGGAGTTCAGCAGGACAAGGTTACCGGCGCCCACACCTACGGCGGTCACGGTGAACAGATGGCAGTATTTGCAAGCCAGGTCAAGATTGACGGCAAACCCCTTGCTGACATGAATCTTTCATCTGAGCGCTTTGCTGAAATCAAGCAGAATACTATCCAGGGCGGTTCGAACATCATCAAGCTGCGCGGACGTTCATCATTCCAGAGCCCCGCTTATCAGGCTGTCAAGATGATTGAAGGCGCCATGGGCGGTGAAAAGTTCACTCTGCCTGCAGGCTGCTATGTAAACTGCGACAAGTGCGGTTATAAGAACGTTATGATGGCCATGCCTACCACCATTGACAAAAATGGTGTAAGCTTTACAGCTCCCAAGGGTACTGATGCTGAAATGGCTGACCTCCAGAAGTCATACGAGCACCTGCAGAAGATGCGTGACGAACTGGTTGAACTTGGTATCATCCCTGCAATCAAGGACTGGGGAACAATGAACCCGAACCTCTGATTCCATCAAGGTTATTGATAAAAAAGAAGCGCACCGGCGGTGTGCTTCTTTTTTTTATCAATAACAGTCATAATTCATCAAAATATGTTCAGTAGCGTACGTTTTTTACACTTTCATAAAAATTGTTGGTACACATGTAATTAACTTTGCAATGTCCATTTTATAAATACCAATAATGAAATTTTATCCTCGTTTGCGCATTACCGCTTTGGTAATATGCCTTTTTTTCACCTGCCATCTGGACGCACAGAACCAGCCGGTTTCTGTGGACAGTTCTGATGAAACCGGCAGAAGAAACAGATTTTCCGTTACAGACATTTCACTTTCCGCACTTTCAATCGGTCTGGTTGCCTGCGGCGTTCATCTTGAACGGAACAGAAGACAGCTTGTAAAGGAGAACTGCAAACAGCTCCAGGAACTTGACAGAAGCAGGAAAAGAATTGATTTTCTGTCAAACATTGCCAATGACCTGAAAACACCGGTTTCACTAATTTACAATCCGATAATAAACCTGATAGAACGTGGGGGCCCGCGTCAGTATGAGACATCGGTTCTTAAAAACATACTGAAGCAGACCGACCGTCTGTCACATATGATAAGTATTCTGCACAATGACAGTTCCACACATGAAGTGAAACTTGAAAAGGATAATCTGAACAGATGGCTTGACGTTCAGATGGAGGATTACCGCATGCGTTGTGACACATGTGGTCTGACCCTCAAATTCCGCCCGGAATTGGAAATAGGAGAAATTGTGTTCGACAAGGAAATAGTCAGCTCTGCCTTTTCTGTTATAATCGACACTGTAATAGGAAAGTGCAGATACGGAACTGTTTCAGTGACGACCTCTGAAAGGAAAGGATACTATCAGATTACAGTAACAGATCAGAAACAGAATCAGACCAGACAACCGGTCAATCTGATCAGACGGCAGGTCAATGACAACAGACAGGAATGCAGATCCATTTCGTATGCACAGGTAATGATAGGACTGCTTGGAGGCCATATCACTTTTGAATCTGCCACCGAAAGCACAGGCTGTTCATATCATATTGACATTCCCGATTCCATTTCCACCGATATGACCGGTTCAAGTGAGATAGCAACTGGTAATTTGTCGGTAGAAATATCGGAATGCAATTGCCTTGAACGTTTTGACACCAGGAATTCGTCACTTCTGCTCGTTGATGACGACAATGATCTGCTTGAATACATGCGGGAAGACTACAGCAGCCTGTTCCGCAACATATATACGGCCTATGACGGTAGGGAAGCCCTGGAAATAGCCAGAACACGACATCCGGATGTCATTGTCTGCGACATAATAATGCCCAGAATGAACGGATATGAACTGTGCAGCATTATCAAGTCCGATATAGAACTGGCACACATACCGGTAATTCTGCTTACTTCACGAAGCAACACAAAGAATCAGGAAACCGGCTACAAAATGGGGGCAGACTGTTTTATGGCAAAGCCCTTCGATTCGAAGATAATGTACAACGCAATAGCAAACCAGCTGAAAAGCCGTTGGGAAATCAAAAAACAGTATTCGAACTCAGTATTCTCCATTTTGGACAAAGACCAGACTTTCAGCAATGCCGATGAGCAGTTCATTCTCAAACTGAACAGAATTATAAGAGAAAACATCTCTAATGTCAGTCTGAATGTATCCTCACTTGCCGAAATGATGGGTATGTCAAGAACAACACTTTTCAATAAGATGAACAGCCTGCTGGGCGTTTCGGCCAGCCAGTATATAAAGGCAATAAGAATTGAGGCTGCCAAGCAGCTTCTGTCTGGCACAGACATGCCCATAAGCCAGGTTGCACAGGAGATTGGATTTGCTGTAAGCCATTATTTCAGTTCAGTTTTTAAAGATACTGTCGGTTTGACACCTAGAGAATTCAAAGAACAATGTAAATTTGGGAATTGTAGCCCAAATCATTGATTCATGAGAAGAACTGTTTTATCAGCCCTGTTATTTCTGACCTGTTTGGGAACAGGTGCCGCAAACTCATACAATTACGGACAGCATACAATTGGCGACGGCCTTGGCAGCCAGTCGCTTACATGTCTGGCAAAAGACTGTTACGGACGCCTGTGGATTGGTTCGAACGTAGGTTTTTCCATCATATCAAACGGAAATGTCACCAATATAAGTGACATTGTCTGTGAAGGTGGACATACGACTGTCGGCAAGGTGGCAGGAATGGTATGTAATGAAAGTGCACTTATTGCATCGGACGGAAGGATATTGCATTATGACCTTCAGGCGGATACAGCAAGTATACTGCGTTACGGTGACAGAATACTTTATGCCGAGGATTTTCTTCTCAAGAGCAATACTGCAACATTTTTTGACAACGTGAGCCAGACTGTCTACTCTTATGACATGATAAGCGGAATCTGCACTCCTGTCAGTAAATTGCCATCAGGCACCGAAGTTGACTTCAGAAAGATTGCCAGCTATGAAAAAGACAGCCTGAACATATATCTGGCCGATGACAGACAGGGCATTTACCAGTTCAACAGGTCATCAGGGCAGTTGAGACATATTCCCGGCTCAGAGGGAATAAACGCAAGGACAATGACCATTGACAAATCCGGAACGATATGGGTAGCATCGGATTTTAACTGCGTTGACGGCTATTACATTCAAGGAAACTTTGAAAGGATTGCTTCATATTCCAGCGGCAATTGTGATATACCGGACAAAAGGATTACGGTTATCTGTTCACTTCCCGACGGAAATCTTCTTATTGGTCATGACAATGCGGGAATAAACGTAATTGAAAGGAACAGTATCAGAAAAGGCGGAATCAGAGTACAGCATTATGACGGTGTACATGATGTCACTGCAGTTATGTGCAATCCGGCAAGAAGAGAGATTCTATTCAGCACTGAAAACCATGGACTGATGTCCGTTTCCCGGTCTTTCATAGGACAGATCCAGCACATGCATGAAAGCAATTTGGGGATTGTCAGTTATGAGAATTACCTTTATGCTCTGGAAGAACCGGAAGGGACTGTGCTGTTGGGTACATCGGAATACGGAATCAAAAGAATAAATCTGACTGATTACTCAGAAACTGAGATTCCGGGGACATCGGACCTGAAAACGCTCTACATGTGCAATTTTGACAAGGACAGGATTCTTGTCCAGGACCTTTCATCAGGACTGGTCCTGCTCAACAGGAAGAACGGCAGGATTGAACCGTTTGACAGTCACCCTATTGCAGACCTTTTCGCATCATCAGACTCAAAAAACATAAAACTGTTAAAGACTCCTGAAGGCGATTATTTCATTTTCAATGCCGATGCAAGGCATTATCTTTTCAGAAGCAAGGAAGAAAAACTTTTCGAACTTGATCTGAGCGCTGGCGGGGGCCTTAAGAATGGCATGGTCAGTGGTGCCGCATCCACACCATTCGCAACATACGCGACTATTGGTGGCAACATAATTGAAATCAACTGCAATACAGGACAGACCAGACTCATATACAAAAAGAATGATGACAAGAAGCACATTATCTCATCTCTGGCATCGACATCGGTCGGAGACCTGTACTTCACAGATCAGGACGGACTGCACAGATATGATCCGCGCTCGAATACAGAAAAACTGGTCGTCCCCGCTACCGGAATAGGCTGTTTTTTCAATGCGGTTGCTGATTCCAAGGACAGGATATGGTTCTCTACCAACACCGAATACGTCCAGATGTACAATGCCGCCCGTAATGAACTGCTCATCTATTCGGCCGAAGACGGTGTGACAGATTCAAAATTCCTGAACACATGGGTGCTGAGCACCGGCAGCGGCATAATTCTGCAGCCTAATGTGAACGGTATCCTGTCAATTGATACGGACGGTGATCTCATGACTGCAACTGCCCCTGAAAAGATAATATGCATGAAAGCAGTCGCTGACGGAAAGGCCATCCCTGATGACATTCTGGCAAAAGCGACAGACAGACCATTCTCACTTCATCCGAAATACAAGGAACTGAACATTGAAATTTCAGCCAACGCCTTCAATCCCAGCTACCCGCACGTCTTCCTGTTCAACCTGTACAGAAACTCGGAACTGGTCATGAGCCGTAATACAATATCAACCGTACAGAATCTGCCAAAACTGGAATCAGGCACATACCGTCTTGAAGTACAGCAGGTGTACAGGAAAGGACTAAGCGATGCTCAGACGGTTATGTGTTTCAAAGTTGCAAAGCCTTTTGCAAACACAATTCCGGGTGTACTTGTCATCTGTTTCGCCTTAGGTCTTTTCGGATATGCCATTGCACTCATATCAAGCAAGTTCGAAAAGAACAAAATGGGCAAGGCTATGGCAGAACAGGACATCAAGAACCGGGAAGACAAGATTGCATTCCTTTCAAATATTGCCCATGAACTTCGTACTCCACTGTCGCTGATATATAACCCTGTTAAGGATTTTCTTCAGGAAAAATCTGTTGACGGCATTGACTATGAACGAATGGAGAGGATATTCAACCAGGTGAACAAAATGACTGTCATGGTCAACATGATTCTTGACAGCAGCCGCGCTGATGTCAACAAGGCCGACATTCTTGTTGAAGATGTAAATCTTAACGATTGGCTGAACTTTCTGCTTGAAGACTACCGCATTGACTGCTATGGCAAAGGTTTCAGTCTTAAATTCATTATGGACAAGTCCATCGGAACTGTTTCAATAGACAAGAGAATCATTGAAACAGGACTATCAAACATGGTGAACAACGCCATCAAATACAGCACGACAGGCACGACTATCACTGTAAGCACCATGAAAATGGGAGACATGATACGCGTTTCCGTAATGGATCAGGGACAAGGTTTCAAATGCAACCCCGATGACCTTTTCAAACGATATTACAGGGAAAATGAAAACAGCACCATTCCTGGCTATGGATTGGGACTCCCTTATGCAAAGCTGCAGTTGAGCCTTATTGGCGGCAACATGTCAGCTATGAACAACCTGGACGGCGTAGGCTCCACTTTCTTCATGGAATTTCCATCTGTAGTGGGTAAAAACGGAGCACCTGTCAGACAGAACGATGGAAAAGCCGAATCTGGAACACTAGCACAAACCGGTTCTGAACCGACAAAGACAGAAGAAGGAATGGCTCAGGACTTTGATACCAGAAATATGACACTTCTGTTCGTATCGGCCAACGAAAAGGAACAGGAAGCCATTTCAGCGGAATATCAGGACCTTTTCCGTCTGGTACTGACGGCAGGCAATGCTCAAGACGCTATCGGGATGATGAAACGAATGAACATTGACATAGCGGTAAGTGAAATTGAAATTCCCGACTCAGACGGATTCGAACTTTGCCGCAAAATAAAGAATGACATTGAAATAAGCCATCTGCCTGTCATTCTGCTTACAACAAGAACAGACCCAAGGAACAGGAACATGGGATACAAGATGGGAGCGGACGCTTTCCTTGCCCGACCATTTGACCGCAAGCAGTTATACAACCTGATCAGAAGCCAACTTGGCGGACGTTTTGAAATCAAACGTCAATACACATTCGGATTCTTCTCCATGATGAGTCCCGACCAGACATTCAGCATGACTGACGAACAGTTCATAAGCAACATCAATGAAGTTATATCGGCCAACATTTCAGATGTACAGTTCAATGAAGACACAATTCATGACAGAATCGGCATACAACGCACCGTTATGCTAAAAAAGATGGAAGGTCTCCTTGGAACCAACATTGCCGGATACATCAGAAGAATTAAAATTGGAGTTGTTTTGGAAAAACTGGAAAGCACTGATGACAGCCTGGAATCTCTGGCAGTACAGACAGGCTTCGAAAACGTGGATTCAATGGCTAAATCATTCAGGAAAGAAACCGGAAAGGACATTCATTCTGTCAGACAGACACAATAATTTGAAATAAGGCAGAATTTGCCTATATTAGCAAAGTCATAAAAACTTACTTCATGAAAAGGATACTGACACTTATACTCCTGGCTGTTGCCTTTATGCAGGCTAATGCCAGTTATGTGACGTACGGCCAGATAGGTGTTGAGCAGGGATTGAGCAGTAATTCCATCAAGACAATGGCCAGAGACCGTTTTGGCAGAATCTGGGTTGGCACAGCCAATGGAGTCAATCTGATTTCCAACGGAAAAATCAGGCAGTTCCAGAGTTTCCAGATTAATGACAACTGCATAATTGTAGGAGATGTCCTTTCCATAGCCTGCGCAAACAGACTGGTCATAGCAACCACTGACCGGATACTTGATTTCGATCCGGAAATAGACTCTACCAGAATTGTCACTTGGGACGGGCGTTCAATACGGACAGAATTCATTCTTCTTAAGGACAACACCGTCATTTTCTTTAATGCAGCGCACAATGCTGTAATGAAATATGATCTGGAATCCTGTTCAATAGAAATCATAGTGGAATTTCCAGCTGAACGCCAGTATCATTTCACAAAGATCATGCAGACCGATGATCCCGACCGTCTGCTTCTGGCAGAAAATGAGCGCGGCATCTTTTCTCTGAACCTGAAAGACGGCCGTCTTACCAATTTGGAACAGATTGGAGGCAATATCAATGCAAGAGCATCATTTATTGACAAAAAAAACATCCTCTGGGTGGCATATCCGGACAAAGGCATATCAGGTTATTATCTCAATTCTGTCTTTGACCGTATAGCCAGTTATGATGAAAAAAACTCAGGGTTGAACGGATCTGACATAAGCTGTATGGCTGAAACACCCGATGAAAACCTTATTGTCTGCACATACAGGAACGGCTCTTTCATCCTGAACCGCAGAACAGGAACCGTCCAGAATGAACTGCTTCAGGGTGAAGCTCTGTCACATGTTACATGTATTGAAGTGAACACTCATGAAAAGGACATTCTCTTTGGAACGACCTTCAACGGCATAATCAACTGGAGAAGCACTTTCTTCCGTCCCATTTTCGCTTCTGAAGACAAAGACAGGCTCAGTACAATCAAAATACCCATTTCTGCGTATCAGGACAATGATGGCTGCATCTGGTTCGGGAACGGCGGTGCAGGTCTGTACAAATATGATGAGGATACAAAGAAACTGACCAAATATCCGTCAACAGACGGAATGGGAATAAGCGCCATTGCCAACTTCAATGAAAGCACACTGCTGATATGTGACAAGGCAAATGGTCTTATGTACCTGAACAAAAGTACAGGCAACGTATCGGCCGCCAGTTTCCTGTCCGATGCCGGTCTGTCCGTCTCACCTTCACGCCTGTCAAATCTGAAATTGGCCAATACTCCAGACAATGACATACTTCTCCTGAACTGCAACGGACGTCATCTCATCTACCGTCAGAGTTCTGGTGACATTCAGGAAATCCAGCTTCAGAAGAACGGTGAAGAAAACAATAATGTTATTGAAGACATTGCCATAATGGATTCACATGCCACCATCGCGTGCGGTGAGTGCATTTATGAACTGGATTATCGGACTCTCATGGCCAGACTGATTTATCAGGACAACGACAATCCTGAAAACACAATCCGCAATGTCGTTGAAGACTCAAAGGGACTTGTCTGGGCTTGCACATCAAAGCACGTTTTCAGCTATGATCCAAGATCCGGCAAAATATCGCAGACAATGAATGGCATTGACGGAGTCTTCATGTCTATGGCCATTGACCATCAGGATGAGCTTTGGCTTTCCACCGACAAATCGCTGCTGATGATGTATGACCTGAAAGACCTGGAAAAGAAAGAGCCATACATATACTCGGGACGTGAATGCAGTTCCAATTACAATTTCCTGCCACTGTTCACACTGATCTCCAAAAAGGGTCTGGTATATTTTCCTAACACATCAGGACTGATAATAGTTGACCCACTTGACAAAAGCAGGCCTACTGGCAGCAGAATAGAAGAACTGAACCTTATCCGGATTACTGTTGACGGGAAAAACGTTGAAGACATTGACAGCCATTCATCCGATACTCATATTGACGTTCCGAACCGCTTCTCCCAAATAGAAGTCTCTCTAGCAATAGGACATTTCAATCAGACAAAGAGAATTCCGCTCAAATACACCCTGTTGAGAAAGGGTAACACAAAACCTGTAATTGAGAAAGTTACCGGCGAGACTGTTATCACCATACCAAGGATGTCATTCGGTACATATTCACTTCTTGTCAGCCAGCGTACATTACAGGGTTGGAGTGAACCTGTACAGATCATGTCATATGAAGTGGCACGTCCTTTCATTATGACAATACCCGCATACCTTATTATTCTTGCCCTGATACTTGCAATCAGCATTACAATATCAAAAGTCAGCATCAGTCTTAAACAGATTGATATGGACAAAGCCATGAACCTGCAGGAAAACAAACATAAGGATGACCGCATATCCCTGTTGTCAAACCTTGCTCACGAACTCAAAACACCGCTGTCACTGATATACAATCCGGTAAAGGACATGCTTGAAGAGAAAGCTGTGAGCGGAATTGACTATGAACGTCTTGAACGCATATTCAATCAGGTTCAGAAAATGTCAGAGATGGTTAACATGATTCTCAACAAGGGTACCGCCGACATCAGCAAGAGTGACATATCAATTGAAAGAACAGACCTGAACGGATGGCTGGGACAGATAATTGAAGACTTCAAGATTGACTGTTACGGCAAGGGTCTGAAAACCCAGTTCATTCCACAGAATGATCTTGGCATGGTTGACATGGATGTCAAAATGGTTGAAGTTGCAGTCAACAACATAATGACAAATGCCATCAAATACAGTGATTCCGGAACAATTACCATTACCACAGAAAAGTCCGATGGAATGGTGCGGATTTCATTCCAGGATGAAGGCCGCGGATTCACCTGCAAACCGGAAGAACTGTTCAAACGCTATTATCGCGAAGATGATAACCAGCCCGGATACGGACTTGGACTTTCATATGCAAAACTCCTTATCAATATATTGGAAGGCACAATAAAAGCCCGCAAGAACAAAGGACCCGGCTCCACCTTCACCATAGAATTCCCAGATGATCTTAGAACACGTTTCAGTGTTGTAGCTGCAACTCCCAAAATGGCTCCAGCAGTTGCAACAAAACCGCAGTTGACAGAAATTGAAGAACCTGCACCATCAGCAGAGGAGGTAGACTTTGACACAAAAAGCACCACTCTTCTCATTGTTGACGACCAGGATGACATTCTTCAGTTCATCAAGAACGAATATACCCCTCTGTTCAAGACAATTTATACTGCCCACGATGGCAGTGAGGCTTTGGATCTTATCAGACAGCGAATGCCAAATGTTGTCGTCAGTGACATCATGATGCCTAGAATGAACGGTTTTGAACTTTGCAAGACCATCAAGACTGACCTTGAACTGAGCAGCATTCCTGTCATTCTGCTCACATCTAGAAGTGACCCGAAAAATCAGGATATGGGTTACAAGATGGGCGCAGACTCATTCATGCCCAAACCGTTCGATTCAAAGCTCCTATATAAAATAATAAGAAGCCAGTTGAAGAACAGGTATGAAATCAAACGACAGTATGCCACATCATTCTTCACTGCCATTTCTGAAGACCAGACATTCAGTGCAGCCGATGAACAGTTTGTTCTTAAACTGAACCGTTTCATACGTGAAAATCTGGCTGACACGATGCTTGGCGTAGATATGATTATTGAACACATGCATGTTTCCCGTACCACACTTTTCAACAAGATGAACAGCCTGGTTGGAGCATCAACCAACAAATACATCAGGCGTATCAGAATTGAAGTGGCCAAGGAAATGCTTTCCAAGACAAACAAATCTGTCGGCACAATTGCTGAAGAGACAGGATTCTCTGAAAGCCAGTATTTCAGTACTGTATTCAAGCAGGAAACCGGCATGACACCATCGCAATTCAAGGACTCACTTAGAAAGTAGAAAACAGAGAGAGCCTGATACGACGTGTACCAGGCTTTTATTTTCCAGATTAAACAGTATCGTCATCAGTCTTGAATATGGAATGTTCAAAGCCGTTATTATCGTATTTACATGAATCCCTTCCGTTTTTTGGGCAATGCAGTCAAGTACCGCCTGTTCCTGCGCTGACAGCAAAGGAAACAGTTCGGGCTGATTGTCCGGCCTATGTCGAGGCAGCCAATTCATGGCTTCTACAAAATCCAGCGCCGAACAGATCATTGAGGCATGATTGTCCCTGATAAGTTCATTGCAGCCGACAGAACAGCTGTCATCAATACGTCCGGGAAAAGCAAAGCATTCACGACCATAACTTTCCGCAATTTCCGCTGTAACAAGTGAACCCCCTTTGGCGGTTGATTCAACGACCACAACGGCATCACTCAATCCGGCAATAATGCGGTTTCTTTGCACGAAATTATGCTTAAGGGGAATTGTGCGGCTATGGAATTCCGTAACCAGTCCGCCTTTCTCAAGCATGTTTCTTGCCGTTTCCCTATGAGATTGCGGATAAATCATATCAAGCCCATGGGCAAGTACTCCTAACGTGCTGCAGCCTTCATTCAGGCACGCACGATGGGCCTCAACGTCTATGCCGTAGGCAAGGCCGCTGACAATGACAACATCAGGACAAAGCCGATGCAGTTCACTTACAAACGTCCGGCATATCTTGCGGCCGTTTTCTGTAGCATTACGGGTTCCTACAATGCTCACAGTTCTTGAGGCATTGTAATTGACGTTACCCAATGAAAACAGGACAAGAGGGGCATCCTTGCAATCACGCAATCGGGCAGGATAATCGGAATCTGCAGGAGTGACGTACCGTATTCCGTGTCTGTTGACAAATTCAAGTTCTTCACGGACAAAAAAAGAATACCTGGAGCCATCCAAAGCTTCAATTAGCTTTGAGTTGACTCCAGGTATCAATTCTTTAAGATGGTCGCGACTCCTGAAGATTTCCTGCGCGCTGCCTAACTGGTCATACAGGAATTTGGCTCCTGTGCATCCCAGTCCTTCTATTCTGTTTAGAGTGAGCAGCGCCGTCAGTTCATCTTCCGGCATGTTCACGCTTGACTATCAGAGAGCTGCCAGTGCGTCAGCAAACTTTGCAAATTCAATGTCATTGAGAGCCTTAGCCTTCATAGCTGAATCAAGGCTGACAGCCTTCTTCAGATTCTGGGCAACAGCAGCAGCGTCATTTGTACGGGCTGCAACAACAGCGCTCAGATAAGCGGTATTGGCATCAGCGTTCTTGACAGCTGCAAGAACCTTCTGGGCACCTGCATAGTCCTTGGTCATAATCATAGCAAGAGCTTCACCATTGGTGTTGCTGCCCTTCAGAGCGGTAAGAGCGCGCTCGTACTGGCCCTGAGCAATGTACATGTTACCAAGAGCTTCCTGATTAACCTTAGCTTCACCACCCTTTGCAAAGTAGGTCTGAGCGTCTGCAGGCTTGTTCTGAGCAAGGCAGAGAAGACCCATGTTGGTGTTTACTTCAGGAGCATCGGCCTTGATTGACAGAGCCTTCTTGAAGTTAGCTTCGGCAGTAGCGAAGTCACCATCCTTGAATGCAAGTTCACCAAGATTGTTGAATGCACGGTAGTCATTTGCAAAATTCTTTGAAGCAGTTGTATAGATGGCCTTCTTTTCAGCCTTGTCTTCAGTAAGAGTAGCTGCATAAAGAAGTTCTTCTACGCTGAGAACTGAAGCATCGGACTTGTAGGCTTCCATGATTTCCTCATCGGAACGGCCAATGATCTGATAGTTCATGGTCAGGCGTGCACGACGCAGCTGGGGAAGAATGTCAGCGGCAAGATCCTTGTAAACAGCTGACAGGTTCTTGATTTCTGCCTCACGCTTTTCAGGATCATCATACATTGAAAGGACGCGGAGAATAAGATCCTTGTCCTGGAGGTTTGAATTCTCAACGAGTTCCTTGAAACCGTCCCAGTCCTGTGCGGTGTACTTTGATTCAACTGCAATGTCAGCCTTTGCCTTCTTGATTTCATTCTTGACATACTTTGCAGCATTGGTTTCACGCTGGCCGGCCAGCTTGTCATTCAGCTTGAGACCGCCATCGGGTGAAGCATAAGCTGAAACCTCAATGTTGTCAATGGCATAGTTCTTGGTGTCAGCAGCATAGTTCTTCATTGATTCCTTCAGAGCCTTTACAGCGTCACCGTTGGTTTCTGATGAACGGACATTTGCCTGCTGGATAACGAACATGATGTTGGCGTCCTGAGCCTGCTTGATGATGCGCTGGAAAGCGTCCTGTGAAGCGGCAGTGTTGGCACCCTTTGCTGTTTCTGAATAAAGTTCTGCAGTAGCCTTGACACCGTCAGCAATCTTTACAGGAGCAATTTCAAAAGGTTTGCCCTTCTTTGTAGCTTCAAATGTTGCATAGAGTTCTGACTTGGCCATTTCAGGCTGATACTTGAATGAACCTTTGTATGAGAAAGAGCCACCGCCCTTGTAAGGTACGACCTGATTGTTGCCCTTAACCTTTTCTCCCTGAAGAGTGATAGGCTCACCCTTTACAGAACCGCCCTCCCAACGGAGTTCGGGGGTGATGGTGCAGACGACCTGCTTTGGGAAGAACTTTGCAGGATATGTTCCTGTTACAGTGTAATTAACTTCACCGCCATTGACTTCAAGAACTTCGGGATCAACTACATAATAGTCCTTGACCATGTCCATTCCACCGCAAGCGGCAAGAATCAGAAGACCTGCGCCAACGAGCGCAAAACGTGATGATTTTGACATAATGTTTTTATTAAATTGTTGGTTGAATTTTTTTGCCTTTAACGCATATTTGTGCAAAACTACAAAAAGAAATGTAGATTCAAACACTCCTACACAT
>JAGHSY010000047.1 GCA_018065615.1 Candidatus Colenecus caballi
GCATGGTATATGCGCCGCCCTATTTGGGCACGACATATCCCTTCCCGCATGGCATCCGACTGTTGTTGATCGGGGGACGGGGAAGTCGATAGCCCCAAGACCGGTCGGCCCACATGTCGAATGACATGCGGGTTTTTATTGCGGTGAGAGGATGGCGGCAAAGCAAAAAAGAGTTAATTTTGCTTATTAAAATAAGATAGTAGCGCATAATGTTTGTCGTATGATGGTGAATGTTCAAAATGCCAATGGTTTAACAGTATTTCACAGCAGGCTTCAGAGAATGAAAATGCTTGCTGGCCGGGGGTTGCTGGTTGCTCTGGTCGGATTTGCTCTAGCTGGTTGCGGGCATAACGAACTGTTGCAGATTGAGCGGATTATGGAAAGTGACGTACAGAAGGCGGACTCAATGATCCAATCAATGAATGAGCCGGCAGGCAAACGCAACCAGGCACTCTATGCTCTGCTCAAGACTCAGATAGATTATAAGTTATACCGAACTTTTGAAAGTGATAGTCTTATTCGAATAGCCACAGACTACTATGGTTATAGACACAAAAGCAGCCATGCCGCTATGGCTTGGTACAGTTTGGGATGTGTGTCAGGTGAACTTGGAGATGAGGTCAAAGCTGCCGACTCATACCATACTGCACTATTTTTGTTTCCTGATACACTGGTTCGATATTATGCTCTTGCTCAACAGAACTTGGGAGCCATATATCTTTATCATAATCTTGATGAAAAAGCTGTTCCTTTACTCAAATCGTGTAGAATCAATTCCGAGAGGCTGTCAGATTCCGTCGTAATGGCATTCTGTGATTATAATCTGGCACTCAATATGCTTTATCATAAGAAATATGATGAGGCAAAGTGCGCATTTGATGAACTGAAAGAAAACAGATGGCTGTCACCTGGAATAAGGGAAGGTATTATGTTGCAGATGACCAAGATTTCATTATATGGCAACCAAGACTATCAGGGGACAATTAATTATATCGACACATTATTCCAAACGGACATCGTTAACTCTAAAAACGGTCATATATATTCTATCAAGGCCGATGCGTTCTATGAGCTTGGGCTTTTGGACTCGGCAAAACAGTATTACCAACTATCCATTGCCAACACAGCAGAACCAAAAACACTATATAGCTGTTATAAGAAACTGACAGAAATTGCTTCCATAGCCTCTGACTCATTATCAAGGACATATTACGCATCAAAGGCAAATGAGTGTATGGATTCAATAACAGCTATTTCAAAATCCAATATCATATTCAACAGCCTTTTGAATCATTCCATACAAGACAGGAGAAAGGGCATTCCATTATATTTGTTTTTGTTGGTAATCTTCTTGTTCGTTGGAGGCTATTTCGCCAAGAGACTATACCAGAAAAAGAAAGAGAAAGACAATATGAATCGCATTTACAATGCTCAGTCGATATCAGATTTCTGTGATGAAATAGAAAACTTCAAACAAAGTAACGTATATGCTGAGATACTTGCTGCCATTTCCAAAAATGATAGTTTTAAATTACATGACAGGAGCGTGCTGATTGAAAAGTGTCACGGAAATCTTTTAAATGTACGTTCATTTCTAATGTCCAAATATGCATTGAACTCCCAGGAAGTAGATTTCTGTTTCTTTATTCTCTTGGGCGTTTCTCAAAAGAACTGCCAGCTATTTTTCAATTATTCAGATTCCGGTATCCGTACTCTGAAGTATCGTGTTAAGAGCAAGTTGCCGCAACCGGAGTTTGACTATCTCTTTGTCAAAAAATAGCCATTTATTTTCACTTCCCGTAATTTGCTGATTGACAGCTTTGTGACGTTTCTGTGACGGTCGATTTCCGATTGTGACGTTATTGTGACGTTCATAATTTGGTGCGTGCTATCGTAAGCCCCTACATTTGGGCAACAAACGATAAAACCAAACAATTATGAACAAACGACTTTTTCTTATGCTGCTAAGTGCAGTTCTGTTTTCAGTCCCAGCATGGAGTGACTGTGCTGTGATAGATCTTCAGCGTGACGATCACATCATCTCAGGTGGCCGTTCCATTGTTGAGAATCTCACTGCCGACATTGACGGCGGTCTTCTTACCATTTATTGCAGTGAAGATACCAAGTTACGCGTGGTAATCTCTCCAGCCGTATCACCACAGACACCAGTCATTGATGAGAGTTTTGACGCATCCGAATCAGTGACTGAAGACCTGTCATCATTCGTCTCTGGCAACTACGTTCTGCGCGTCTATGCGTATGGGTACTGGTGGATAGGTTACTTTGAGATAGACTGACAGTTTTTTCATTGAGAGTTAGTTGAAATAGTGATGTCAAGACAAGGTGTGACAATCATCTGTGCCGCAATGGCAACCATCCTGTCCGGCTGCATCAGACAGTCACGCCTTGACTATGCCCTTGATTCAGCCGGCTCCAACCGTACTGAGTTGGAGGCCGTGCTGGACCATTATCGTTCAGCAGACCCCAATTCACAAAAGCTGCGTGCTGCAGAGTTCCTGATAGAGAACCTGCCCGCGCACTACTCATACGCGGGCGCAGAAATCCACGAATACTATGATTACGCCGCCCGCATCCTGGCCGACACCACACTGACACCGGAGCAGCAGCGAGACAACCTGCTTTTCATTACCGATGCCAAATATGCAGACCTGCCCAACCACACCATACCCGATGCACAGATCATCACCGCTGACTTCCTAATAGACAACATAGACAAATCCTACACCCAGTGGACCACCTGCCCCTGGGCCAGCCAGGTCACCTTTGACGAATACCTTGAATGGATGCTGCCATATAAAGCCGTGGAACTCCAGGAACTGGACGCCTGGCGTGATTCCGTTCTGAACCATTTCAACTACGGCTACACGCATCCCATCAAGAACGATGTAGAATACAACACCACCATGGGCGTTGCCGACATGCTGAGAAACGAATGCCAGGAGAAGATGCAGCGCCATGGCCTATATACAAGAGCAGGACTTCCGCTCCTGAGCGCTTACCTTTTGCCACGACAGACCTTCGGCGACATACCCGACTACGCCCTCATGGCAGTCCTTCTCATGCGCAGTGCCGGCATACCGGCCGTACTTGACGAGACACCCGTCGGCAGCCGCGGAACAGCTGCAGTCCGGTGGTACGTCATCCTGGGTGACCGAGGGGACGAACTGACATCAGAGTGGGA
>JAGHSY010000040.1 GCA_018065615.1 Candidatus Colenecus caballi
AATCGATATAAATGATCAGAAATCCATGTTGATGTTTTCGTTCCAGTCTGATATTGAAGAGGTGAACTCTATTTCGGAAATGAAATCTTCTATGTTGAGGACAAGTTCGGCGCTGTATGTGGTGCCCGGTTCAAGCCGGTCTGTTCCAAGAATTTCAGCAAGGCTGACTGTGAATTCCGCGTTTTCAGTTGCGGGAACTTCCTGGTTTTCAAATGTAAAGCGTTCTGTGCTGATTTTCAGTGATATGGACTGCTTGCCAAGCTTTTCAGGGACTGCTTCGAAACTGACATTCTGGAAATTTCCGGCTTCATTGCTGAGGCTGATCTTTTTGTGTCCTTTCTGATTTTCCCAATGGCCATTCCCGTTGTCTGTGTCAAGAACATAGAACCCTCTTGTTGCAATCCCATTGGCTGTGGATTCATTTATAATAAGGTGTCCGGTATCATACTTTCCGTTTCCTTCCTTTATTGTCAGATTGATTATGGATGTAAGTTTTGTGGTTCCCAGCTCAAGTGTCATGTCTCCGGTCTTTGCTCCAATATTGCATGGTGCTGAAATCTGTGGGGTCTGACCGCTGGCGTCCATGTCAAACGGGATCATGATGCGTCCTTTTTCCTCCAAGTACTCTATTTCTCCGGTCCGTGGAAAGTAAATGACTGCATTTCCGTCGTTTTTCCATGATTCTGTATTTATGCTGGCCTTTCCATTTTCCATTGTCAGGTTGTCACATAGGGTCATTCCTGTGTTTTCTTCTATGGCAATCAGTCCGTATTCTGAAAATAGACCAATGCCATCAGACTCTTGTCTTGTCTGAATGGCATTGGTGCTGTTCGCTACGGTAACATCAATTATGTGGCTGGGTTCATTCAGCCTGAATTCGTCGCTGTCGTTTGAGCAGGAAAGCGTAACTGCAGCTACGGTTGCAAACAATGATAACAGTCTGATTCTGTATATCTTCATGATAGTCCTTTTAAAACTTTGTCCTTTTTACATTGGCTAAGCTAATTCATCTTTTCTGATTCTAATACCGATTTTTCAGTTATTTTACAATTCTGAATATAATTATTCAATTTGTGAACAAATTTCAACAAAGTGTAAATACTGAATTGCCAAACGTAAATTGATAAACTGCGAAACGTAAATACAAAATGATAAAGTGCAGAAAACAGCAATATACAATTATTAATGTTTCCGTATTATTAAATTATTACAAATTGTCAAATGCGAATCAAGACATTCAGGGGCTATTGTGTCATAATTTGTAACTTTGCGCAAATTGTATTCAGATGCTGAAGATTTCTAATCTTTCAATAGGTAATTCGGGTGCTGCCATATTGGAAAACATTAATGCAGAACTGGAATCATCAAAGCTGACATGTCTGGTCGGTAAGAATGGTACCGGCAAATCAACATTGATAAGGACATTGTCCGGATTTCAGAAACCGATTGACGGAAAGGTGTGCATAAATAGGGATACAGACCTTTTTTCTTTGTCTGTCAAGCGCCTGTCCAAATTTATAAGTGTTGTACTTACGGACAAGCCTGTGTTTGACAACCTTACTGTGTTTGATGTTGTCTCTTTAGGGCGTTCGCCCTTTAATGGCATTTTCGGTTCTCTTTCTCATCGTGACATTGAGTCTGTAAATAATGCATTGTATCTGACCGGCACAGACAGACTTCAAAACCGCAGAATCAATGATCTGAGTGATGGAGAACGTCAGAAGGTAATGATTGCAAAAGCAATTGCGCAGGAAACACCGTTGATTCTTCTTGACGAACCATCGGCCTTCCTTGATTATGAAAGCAAAAATGAACTTATGATTCTGCTTTCAAAACTTGCTCATGAAAATGGGAAATCAATCCTTGTTTCCTCACATGATCTTGATATTGTGAGAAAGACTGCAGATGTTTTCTGGATTATTGAAAACGGCGTTCTTCATGTATCAGGTGAACTGCCGTTCTAGAAATTTCTCGGACTGTGTTTTTTCAGGTGCTGTGACACTTCTCGTATATGTTCCGGTGTGGTGCCGCAACATCCGCCTGCTATATTGACAAGGCCGTCCTTTGCCATAGTTTCCAGAAATCCGGCTGTGTCACACGGGTGTTCTTCATATCCGTTGGCTGTAGGAAGTCCTGCATTGGGGTAAATGCTGACAGCACATTCTGCAAACCCGCTTATCTTGCTGATGAACGGATACAGTTCCTTTGCTCCGAATGAGCAGTTAAGTCCGAAACTCATGATTCCGTATGATTTCAGGCTCTCATACAGTTCCTGGATGCCGAGTCCGGTCATAATGCATCCGCTGTTGTTCATGATGCTGGCTGACAGCATGACGGGCAGGTCTGTTCCCCGTTTCTTCTGAATTTCACTTATGGCTGCAAGTGCGGCTTCGGCGTTGCGCTGGTCTGTTACGGTTTCTATCAGCAGACCGTCCACACCACCTTCTATCAGCGCATCGGCCTGTTCTCCATAAGCGTCCTTGAGTGATTGGAATGAAAGGGTTTCTGCGGGATCCATCATCATTTCTGCAATGAACAGGGATTTTGCTGTCGGTCCCATACTTCCCATGACCCAAACCTTGCGGTCGGAACTGTCTGCAGCCTGGCGGGCGACCTTTGCGGCTGCAATGTTCATTTCACGTATCCTGTCCTGAAGGCCGTATCCTTCCTGTGATATGGCATTGGCACTGAAGGAGCAGGTGCTGATTATGTCAGCCCCTGCTTCAACGTATGCCTTGTGTATTCCCAAAATGACATCGGGGTTGGTCATTGGCAGTGCGTCGTTGTTGCCGTCGTACTGCAGTCCGGTCTGCTGGATGCATGTACCCATACCGCCGTCCAGAATGAGAATTCTCTTTTTTAGTTCTTCCCTGATGTCCATGGTCTGTCATTATTTGAATTAGGAATGATGAAAAAATTAGTTGGTAAGATTTATGCAAGATTGTTTATGGATTTTGGAGACGGAATGAAGGAGCGTAGCGGGCTACGTGACTGAATGACGTCTTCAAAAGACAAAACAA
>JAGHSY010000048.1 GCA_018065615.1 Candidatus Colenecus caballi
TGAATTCACGCCTGTAGAGATTATGGAAAACGGCTACAGGAAGGCTCAGGATGATTATTTCATGTCAATTCTTATGGAATGTTTCAACTTGCAGGAACTGAACAGGCTTGTGGGCTGGACTGCCGGAATTTTCAAAAAGCATCTTAAAACAACGTATCCAAGTCAGACAGATACGCTTGAAAATACCAGAATCAAAGTGCGTGACTTGTCCGAAATTGCAAACCCTTTCCAGCAGGAACTCTCCCAAATCGGAACAGATAACATTCAATACCTGACACAAAGGATATCCAAAGCGGTTGACTATTTCGTACCAGTTCTTTCAGAAATTGCTGCTAACGTTGTTCCAGTACTTAAAGTGGATATTGACAGCAAGGATGTTCAGGCAGAACTGTCCAATGCATCCAAGGAACTTCTTCCGGAACTTTCATTGCGCCTTCTTTCCCTGAAACGCATTCAGGAACACGGATTTTCTGTCGCATTGTATCTCAAAACCAGAAATGAAGTCCTGTCAGACACAAGTCTCAAATTCAAGGCTGAAAAACAGCGTTCTGCCAAAACGGTCCGTGATACATCGGAATTGCATGACATCTATTCAGACAACCGCCATCCTGAACTGATAGAACCGTTAACGGAGTGGCGTACGGAGCAGTACATGACACAGAACGTTCCTGCATACTGCATTCTGACCCAGAAGACTCTGCTTGGAATTGCCGATGCCTGCCCATCGACAAAAGAAGAACTTCTGTCAGTATCGGGCTTCGGAAAAGCCAAATGGGACAAATACGGTCCGCAGATACTTGACCTTTTAAGTAAATATAATTAACAGTCATTTCTTCATTACTGATACTATGAAACAAATAATCCACTGTTGCTTTACCTCACACAATGAGGTGTTGTTCCGTGATTCCGATGATGATATCAGTATTTATTTGAGGAATGAGAAAGGTGGCAGTTTCAGGAAATGTTTTGATGATTTCAGCGTGTGCCGCATCATTGACCATGATATTCTTCCGGAGTTCAAGTGCAAAAGTGTATATAAACTGACTGATGACCAAAGGTTCAAAGTCAGACAGATTCTGGTTAACGACATGCATGTCCCAGCCTGGATGGTCAATCGTTGCCTTTGACGAACTTGCAGAAAATATGGCCTATATGCTTTTGTATTGCAAGTTCGTCCGTGCTTTCGCAGATTTTGGCGTTTTGGGTGACGAACATGCACTCAGATTGCCTACAACAGAGATTTCCTGCAAGTTCGTCAAATACCCCCGCACCTGCGTACCTTTATAAGCACAACCCATCGCCATTGTTAAAATACGTTAACCACAGCGTAACCCTATTGCCATTCCAAAATCTCGCCATATCTTTGCACTGTCTTAGTGAAGTAATACACCAATAAACAATAATACGGCAATGATTACAATCAAAGAATTAGGATTCAGCTACGGCAGCAATGTCGTGCTAAAGGACATTTCGCTGAATCTTGAGGAAGGCAGGATTTATGGCCTTCTTGGTGAAAACGGAGTGGGTAAGACCACTCTGCTTACCTTGCTTGCGGGTCTCAAGAAGACTACATCCGGGACAATTGACATTGACGGCAGGAACCCGTTCGACCGCCAGCCTTCACTGCTTTCCAACATCTATTATCTGCCCGATGAAGTGCCGGCACCGCGCCGCGCAGCCATCGGATTTGCCCGTGACAACGGACAGTACTGGGAAAAGTTTGATCTGACCAAGTTCAGTGAAATCATGAAGGTGCTTGATACCGATGAGAACCAGCGCATGGACCACATGTCATATGGCCAGCTCAAGAAGACCATGATCAGTTTTGCTCTGGCAACCAATGCCCGCTACATGTTCATGGACGAACCGACCAACGGACTTGACATTCCATCAAAGGCTCAGTTCCGCAAAGCTGTCAGCAAGTACACAAGTGACGAATCGACCTTGCTCATATCAACACATCAGGCTCGTGACCTTGAGGCCATCATTGATCCAATCATCATTCTGGACCGTCAGGATGTTCTTTTGAACGCTTCCATCGGTGAAATCACGGAAAAGCTGTACTTTGATTACGGTACGGAAATTGATCCCGATGCCCTCTATTCCGAAATGGTTCCGGGCGGCTGCATTCAGGTGACCCCGAATCCTTCAGGTGCTGAAAGCAAGGTCAACATTGAGGCCCTTTTCAATGCCGTGCTTCTGCACAAGAGTGAAATCAAGGAAATGTTCAACAAGTAAATGGTCAGAATTATGAAGAACGATGTATTCAGTTTCAACCGTTTCTCACGTTATCTGGCAACCGATATCAGAAACGCCGTTTCAAACTATGGCATTACAATCCTGGTAATGGCAACTTTGGGCCTGTCCATCGATGTCTTTACGGGTCTTTTCTCCATGATTGTATCAGACGGATGGCATGGAATGGGAATTGTATCCAGGTCAGTACTTTTCATGATAGCCTTTCTTGTAATTCTCATTTCAGCCCCCTCCAAGCTGTTCGGTCACGTAACGGACAGGAAGGAAGGTTCGGCATTCCTTACACTCCCGGTCTCCACACTTGAAAAGACCATCTCAATGGTGCTTGTTGCATGTGTTCTGGTTCCGGCAGCCTTTGTCATAGTCTATTTCTCCATAGACCTGATTGTCTGCTGCTGTGATCCCACTTGTGGAGAATCGCTGATTTCGGCTGTGGCTACAATCAAGGTCGAAATTCTTGACAAGTTGGGTGAAGCTATGGCAGAACTGTCTGCTGTAATGCAGAATCCTGAGGCTCTGGTCAGTCCGCTGCTTTATGTCGATGATTTCATTCAGATATCACTGCTTTTCCTTCTTGGCGCACTTGTCTTCAAGAAGTCAAAAATAGCCAAGACAATAGGATGCCTTATTCTGATAAGCATGGTATTGAGTATGATAGCCACTCCGCTTATGATGGTTGGCATAAAGGATGAAATGGAACAGCTGGTAATGAACAATGAACTGACTCCGTTCAATTTCCCGGAGCATTTTCCATTCATTACTTGGATATGTCAGCATCTGGCTCTGAGCGATACCGTAAGTGACACTGTCATGAATCTGCTCCTTATGTTCTTCATCTGGCTCAGGATAAAGAAGATAAACCACTAATTTCGTGCGCTATGGAATTCAATCAGAACAAACCCATATATCTGCAGATTGCGGACGGAATTTCCGAACGTATTCTCAGCGGTGAACTTAAGGAGGGTGACCGCATACTGTCAGTGCGCGAATTGGGCGGTGAATTGGGCGTAAATCCCAATACAGCCATGCGCAGTTATGAGAAACTGACGGCTGACGGAATAATTTACAACCAGCGCGGGATAGGCTATTTCGTGGCAGAAGGTGCAAAGAAGATTGCGCTGGACAGGATGCGTGCCGAATTCCTTCAGGACGAGCTTCCGCAGATTCTGCGCAAGATGGAACTTCTGGAAATAAAGCCATCGGACTATCTGAAATAATCAGTCCGATAAAGCAACAGGCGCTGCAGTGGAAAATGTCCGCTGCAGCGCTGTTTTGTCAAATGACCTTAAAAACTGAAACAGTTGACTCATTTTTACGTATCTTCGTAAAAACTAACATTGAACAATATGGGAAGATCGTACAAAGGCGGAGTCCGTCTGAACAGAAGGGTCATGACGGACATGGTGACAGACTGGTTCCGTGACAATCAGGACAGGACCATCAGTGTGAAAAGGCTGTATGATGAACTTCAGTTGAAGACGCATCCCATGCGCAGCATGTGCCTGGACATTGTGCTTGACCTGCTTGATGACGGTTTCCTTTCAGAAAAGGACGGCCAGTTCCAGCTCAAGCAGAAACGCACTTTTCTTGACGGTGTCCTGCAGCGCCGTGCCGGTGGAAAGAACTACTTTGTTCCCGATGACGGAAGTGAAGCCATTTTCATTGCAGAGCGCAACTGCGCCGGTGCCGTGAACGGTGACCGCGTACGCATAGTGCAGTTCGCGCGGCGTCCCCATTCCGGTCCTGAAGGTGAGGTCACTGAAATACTGAAACGTGCCAAGGATACGTTTGTGGGCACACTGCAGGTCAAGGGAAAATTCGCATATCTTGTAACTCCGGACAAATCGGACCGTGACATATTCATTCCTTCCGCCAGTCTCAAGAAGGGAAAGAACGGTGAAAAGGCCGTTGTCAAGGTGGTCGAATGGCCCGATACTCCGGACCGCAACCCTGTTGGCAAAGTTATTGACATTCTTGGTGCCGCCGGTGAAAATGACACTGAGATGCATGCCATACTGGCCGAATACGGACTTCCGTACAGCTATCCTGAAAATGTGGAACAGGAAGCATTGGCCATTCCATCGGATATTTCAGAAACAGAACTGGCAGGCCGTGAGGATTTCCGGGGTGTGACGACCTTCACCATTGACCCGCGTGACGCCAAGGACTTTGATGACGCGCTGTCAATCCGTCCCATAAAGAAGGGACTGTGGGAAGTGGGTGTCCACATTGCCGATGTCAGCCACTACGTACAGGAGGGCGGAATCATTGACAAGGAGGCATTCAAGCGTGCGACATCGGTCTATCTGGTTGACCGCACCATTCCAATGCTTCCTGAAAAGCTGTGCAACAACCTGTGCTCGCTGCGTCAGGATGAGGACAAGCTGACCTATTCAGTCATACTTGAAATGACCGATGACGCCAAGGTCAAGAACTCGCGCATTGCACGTACCGTGATACGCAGCAACCGCCGCTTTACTTATGAAGAGGTCCAGGCCATCATTGAGCGTGAGCAGCAGGGCGGCAAGGACAAACTGCCCGGAGACGAGTTCAGGAATGAGATCATGACCCTGGACTCACTTGCCAAGATACTTCGTGACAAGCGTTTTGCCGAAGGCGCTCTCAGCTTTGACCGCATAGAAGTCAGGTTTGACATTGATGAGAAGGGACATCCGCTCAGCGTTTTCTTCAAGGAGTCAAAGGACGCCAACAAGCTGGTAGAGGAATTCATGCTTCTGGCTAACCGCACGGTTGCCGAATTCATAGGCAAGGTGCGCGGCGGTGCCACACCCAAGACATTCGTGTACCGCGTGCATGACGAGCCCGATCCCGAGCGTCTGGGCAACCTGCAGCAGTTCATTTCAAAGTTCGGCTACAAGATAAAGACCACCGGAACCCACATTGAAATGGCCAAATCCATGAACAAGCTTCTATCCGACGTCAAGGGCAAGAAGGAGCAGGAACTGATTGAGACCATTTCCATCCGTTCCATGCAGAAGGCCTGCTACACGACAGAGAACATAGGCCATTACGGACTGGCATTTGAATATTACACCCACTTCACGTCGCCCATACGCCGCTATCCGGACCTTATGGTACACCGTCTGCTTACCCGTTATCTGGCCGGCGGACGCAGTGTCAGCCAGATGAAGTATGAGGAATTCTGCGAACACTGCTCCAACCGCGAACAGGTGGCCGAACAGGCCGAACGCGCCAGCATAAAGTACAAGCAGGTGGAATACATGGCTGATCGTCTGGGCCAGACCTATGATGCCGTGATAAGCGGTGTAACTGAATGGGGAATCTACGCTGAAATCATTGAAAACAAGTGTGAGGGAATGATACCCATACGTTCCCTTGGCGGTGACTATTATGAGTTCGATGAAAAGAACTATTGCCTGACAGGCCAGCGCACCCGCCGCCGTTACCGCCTTGGAGACCATGTGCAGATAAGGGTGGCCCGCTGCAACCTTGAAAAGAAACAGATGGACTATGAACTTGTTTCGGCCGATGTTTAAGAGAGCATTCCTTTACTGTGCGCTTGTCCTGAGTGCTGCTTCACTTGCCGCTCAGGACAGGACTCTGCGTGTCAACTACGTCTTTGCAGGCAACAGCAGGGAGAGCCATATTTATGTCGATGACCTGAACGTCATTGACGGGTGGGCCGGGCGCCGGGTCAACCTCAAGGACCTTTATCTTGAAGGAAACGGTCAGATTCTCATGACCGATGCCGGGACTGGTGACACGCTGTACCGCAATGCGTTCAGCACCCTTTTCCAGGAATGGCAGAACACTGAAGAAGCCACCAGGACGGACTGCAGTTTTGAGAACGTATTCCTGCTGCCCATGCCAAAGGCTCCTGCCAATGTCACTGTCACACTGACTGACAACTACAACAGCGTGGTGGCAAAGCTCACGCATCAGGTCAATCCGGATGATATCCTTATCAGACCTGTGGGCCAGAACCCGCCAAAGTGGAGCTACATACATCACGGCGGCAGCACATCGGACTGCATTGACGTGGTCATCCTGCCGGAAGGCTACACATCGGACCAGATGGACAAATTCTATAAGGATGCTGAGACGGCGGTCAGCAGCATACTGTCACATGCTCCGTTTGACCGGTTCCGTGACCGTTTCAATTTCATGGCGGTGGAACTGCCTTCAGTCCAGTCCGATGCCAGCAATCCCAAGACCGGAGACTGGAAGAACACCGCGCTGGCATCGAACTACAGCACTTTCTATTCAGACCGTTACCTGACCACAAAGCGTGTGCGGCAGATGCATGACCTTATTGCAGGCGTGCCGTATGAGCACATTATAATACTTGCCAACTGTGACGTTTACGGCGGTGGCGGCATTTTCAACTCCTACACGCTGACAACCGCCAACCACAAGGATTTCAAGCCTGTGGTGGTGCATGAGTTCGGTCACAGCTTTGGCGGTCTGGCCGATGAGTACTTCTACGATGACCAGTATGAGCAGTATTACAATTCTCAGACCGAGCCCTGGGAACCCAATCTGACCACAAAGGTCGATTTCAGTTCCAAGTGGGAGGACATGATTCCAGAAAAGGCCGGACTCTATGAGGGTGGCGGATACATGTCAAAAGGTGTGTGGCGCGGCGCGTCTGACTGCCGCATGCGCACCAATGCCTGTAAAGTGTTCTGTCCGGTATGCCAGCGTTCGCTGGAAAGGATAATCAGGTTCTATACTGAAGAGTGATTGCCTGTTTGTGGCCCACATTTGCCAACGTGTCCCGCACGGACCGCGTTTCTGACGCATATGAATAAGTTTTCTGCGTTACATGCCTTCATTTTGGCGGTATGTAGCGCAAAAGGTACGTTCAAAAGTACTGTGGAGCCATTTTGTGCGGGACACTCTGGCAGCATGACGGACGACCGCTCACGTTCAGAGTCCGGCGGCCTTTCTAATGGCGGCGGTCATGTTGGACCATGAATACTTGGCTTTCTCGCTGATTATGCCCTCTGTGAATTGCTGCTGACGACTGTTTTCAAAAAAATCGGCCATTCCATCGGCAATTTCAGCCGGATCCGGGTTTACGACCAGGCCCGCTTTGCCATTTGGGACAATCTCAGGCAGACCGCCAACGTTTGTCACCAGCATGGGTTTCTCAAAGTGGTATGCTATCTGTGAAATGCCGCTCTGCGTGGCAGAACGGTATGGCTGTACCACAAGGTCTGCAGCACCAAAATAGTATCGGACTTCACCGTTTGGAACGAAATCACTCTTCCAGATGACAAGACCCTCAAGACCAAGCTGTTTTTCCAGTTCAAAGTACTTGTCACTGGAGCCGTAGAATTCCCCTGCAACAATAAGGCGCACGTCCATCTTCCTGAAACGGCTGTCGGCGTATGCCCTGAGCAGCAGGTCCAGTCCCTTGTAATCACGGATAAGGCCGAAGAACAGCATATATCGGAAATTCGGATCAAGTTTCAGGAACTGCAGCGACTCGTCCCGTGTGGCATGTTCACCAAAACTGTCGTATAGCGGATGTCGGCAGAACTGGCGCGGCTTGACCTTGTCAAACAGGCTGATGTCGGCCAGCACAGATTCGGAAAGTGCGGTGAAACCGTCAACGGACCGTGTGAAATAGCGTGCCAGGATGCGGTCTCCGGGCTTGTGCTCATGCGGAATCATGTTGTGAAGAACAGCCACCGTCCTTATTCCGCTTTTGCGCGCCTTTCTTGCAACAGTACCAAGGCAGGGGCCCATGAACGGCATCCAGAAAGGCACAATGAGAAGGTCCGGCTTCTCCTTGCGTATCTGCCGTCCCGTACTAAGCCAGCTGAACGGATTGACAGAACTCAGCTTGCGCACAATTTTCAAGTCCGATGGCTCAGGATCCGGTGAATACTGTGTCTTGCCGGGGAACAGGAAAGACGGATACTGCAGCGTGAATGTCCATATCTGAAGTTCGTCACCTTCTTTCTGGAATTCATGCGCCAGTCTTTCATTGAAATCGGCCATTCCGCCGCGGTATGGCCAGGCGGTTCCCAAAATCACTGTTTTCATATCCTTTTTCTGCAGAAATGCCTTATATGTACAAAAGTAACAAAAAGCCGTCCAGATAGTGGAAATGGAACTGAAAAATTGTACTTTCGCAGGTCCAACCGCTTACGTTATGGGAATCAGGAGAATCATATACAGGACTGCTGTACGGGGAATGGAATTTCTCTTCCTGAGCCGCCGCCCCGGTAGCCTGAAATCAGTATCGCTTTCTCTTGACAAAGTTTCAGGTCCGGACAGCATTGATGTCTATACCATTGCATTCAACAATGCACAGGTAATTGAAATTCACAACCGTTACGTTGCCAGGTATCTGACGGGCAATGTCACGCATATTGTGGTTGACAATTCATCGGACTCATGCCAGGCGGAAAAAATCCGTCAGGTCTGCGCTTCAACAAACACTCCTTATATCAGACTCCATAAGAACCGGATGGGCGTTTTCAGTGGAAGCTATTCACACGCAGCTGCAGTCAACTGGACATACAGGCACATTGTAAAATCCCGCCAGCCGTTCGGATTCGGGTTCATTGACCATGACATTTTTCCTGTGGCAACCATGGATATGGCATCGGTCCTTAAAGACAGACCTGTATATGGAGCCAGGAGACAACGTGGCAACGCCTGGTATCTTTCAGCAATAATCAGCTTCTACAGGTTCGATTTTATCAGCGGCAGGAAATTTGATTTCATGCCTGTCACCATAGACGGTGAATACCTTGATTCAGGCGGAAGCAACTGGCTGAACATCTATTCGACAATTGACAGTTCTATGGTGAATGTCGTGTCTGAGCGTACTGAACCGTTCCGTGACGGAAACCAGCGCCATCAGGACCTGATAGAATTCTTTGATGAAGACCGATGGGTCCACACCATCAACGGTTCATATTGGAAATCCATTGATGTGGTGAAGGAACAGTTCATACCTGACATTATAAGCAGGTATGAACAGAAGAACTCTACTCCTGATTCCTTGTCCTGACCGCATGCCATACCGGCAGTCCTATGGTCAGAATGATTGTCAGAATTACCAGTGCCAAGCACAGACGGTCAATCTTCAGGGCGTCCGGAATGAATTCCATTCTGATGGTGTGCTGTCCTGCGGGGATAACCGCTGCCCTTAGCGTATAATTTACGCGTGCAATCTTTTCCTCCTTTCCATCAATGTAAAGATGCCATTCTTTAGGGTAATAGATCTCTGAGAACACTGCAATCTTGTCCGTGCTGGAACTTGATGAATATTCCAGCCGGTCCGGAACATATTTGTCAAGTCTGATGTATGCGTCAGGATCATTCGCTGATTCCCTGATGGAAAGGATGTCGGCAAACTGCCTGTCAGTCACGGCAACGGTTCTGACATCAATCTCATTCAGTGCCTGGCTTTCCTGAACAGGAGAATCAACGACCAGCAGTCTGTCAACGAACCAGGCGTTACCCAGAGCGTTCGGATTTCTTGCAACCTTACCCTGGTCTGTTATGATGTATTTGGTGTTCAGCATATTGAGAACCGCCATGTTGCTGTTTGCAATATGTGCGTCAATCAGGTCCTGATAGCGGCGCATTTTTGCAGCGGAATAACCGCCAATTGATTTCAGCCTGTATGACGTTCTGGCATCATTGAATGTGTTGGTGGCCAGATTCAGTACACGGTAATCTGGTGACTTGTCCTGCAGGATGGCCTTTTCCCAATCCTGCATGGCAAAAATGTCAGCATTCTGTTTGGCTGAAACGAAATTCTGCTGTCCAAAATATTTCCTGTCTATTGGAACCATGTCAATCAGAATGACTGCACCAAGCATGGCTGCAAACAGAATGGTCTTCCTATTATAAATGTAGAACAGTGCAATGCCTGTGCCAAGTGCTGTGAATACGAGACTGCGTAAGGCCGATGATGAAATCAGCGCCTGTCTCTGACTTAATATGGCATTGTATATTTCCTGGTCAACCTGTTGCTTCAATCTTATGTCATAACTTGAAGAAGTGTCGATGGAACCGGCAGAAATTGCAGTTACAAGGCAGATGGCGGCGGTAATTCCGCCTGCAATGAGAATGGCTTTTCCCATATGCTTCCTGTCTTCTGATGCAATCAGTTCCCTTACTGCCAGAAAGCCCAACAGCGGCATGGTTATTTCCGCGACGACAAGGATTGATTCAACAGTCCTGAATTTGTCATATAGCGGGAAATAGTCAAAGAACAGTCTTGAGAACCATTCGCAGTTATGGCCCCATGCAAGAACTATTGAGAAGCCGGTTGCAGCAAGAAGCGCCCATTTGTACGCACCTTTTACAATAATCAGACCCAAAAGGAACAGGAAGCAGATTACGGCTCCAATATAGACAGGACCGCTGGTGAATTGTTTTTCACCCCAATATACGGGTGCCGAACTGCAGAAATTGCGGGCCGTATTTGCAGGAACTCCCATTTCTTTAAGGTCCTTTTCAAGTTTTGAATCACGGCCAAGGTCATATCCGCTGCATCCTCCCATGAAATCGGGAACAAGCAGTGTAAGGGTTTCGGCCTTACCGTATGACCAGGCTGTGGCATATTCAAAATCAAGACCGGTTTGCTTTTTTGCTTTTCCGTCATCGGAAACAAGTTCCGTATGGCCGCCGCGCATGGTCTCATCCAGATAGCCGCGGTTCATCTGGAGCCAACTGATTTTCGTTCCCAGAACAATCAGCAGGCATGCGGCAAGGACGGCTGTTGAAATTCCGAATTTCTTCCATTCCTTCTTTTCCGAATGAATGAAAATCTCGGCAATGAACAGTACGCCCATCAGCATGAACATATAATAGGTCATCTGTGTATGGAGTGTCACGCCAACAGTTCCGTAGAACAGCATTACGGGTGCACCGGCCCAGTATCGGCCTCTGTATATGGCATGGAAACCGCCAATCATCGGTGCAAGACAGCAGATGGCGTTGGCTTTGGTTATGTGGCCCGCAGGGATTATAAGCATGAAATAGGACGACAGCGTCAACGCCATAGCGCCCGCAATGCTCAGCCACGGATCAATGTCAAAGCATAGCATCATTATGAAAAAGCCTATCAGGTATGCAATCAGGATACCGGCAGGCGCCTTGTCTGAGACCAGCCACAGGTGGGAAACTGTTTCCAGCTTGTTACGCAGTCTGTTGGCAGGTGTCTGGCCGCTTATCTGGTAGGAAGGCATACCGCCAAACATGGAATTTGTCCACCAGACCTGTCTTCCTTCAGATTTTGAATACTCTCTGATTTCATTCGATGACCCTATGTAATTTGTGGTATCGCCAGCTTGAAGCACCTTGCCTTCAAGAATTGGGGAGCAGTAAATGAATCCGAATGCTATGAAAGCAATCAATGCTGCAATGAACGGGCTGAATTTCTTCAGGTCAGTTTTTTTCATAATGTTGAATGTATTGTTCTGCAAACTTAACAAAAAGCTTTCATTTACGGATGGTTCCAGACAAAAGGAACTCCAGAAGAGGCAGGTCACCTGCGTAAGTCAGCTTGATGTTGTTTTCATCTCCGCGCACTATGCCCACCTTTTCATCAGGAAGGTAACGCAGTACGGTGCCGCAGTCGTCAGTGGCGTTGAATCCCGGATCTTTCAATGCGGTTTCATATGCGGCCTGAATTGTTTTCTGACGGAATCCCTGAGGCGTCTGCATGCGCCACAGCAGATTGCGGTCCTGTATGGACACCATGTGCTGTCCGTCTGCATCGCATTGGACAATGGTGTCAACTGCTGGGATTGCCACGTCAACGCAATTGTATGTCTTCATTGCATTTATGGTGTCCGATATTATGCGCTGTGACACCAGCGGACGGGCTGCATCATGGAACAGCATTATTGCATCGGGCTGGTCGGCAAATGCCCGGACTGCTGAAAGACTGGAATCAAAACGCTCCTTTCCACCGGGTAAAATTGCACTGACTTTGCTCCAATGGTTCTTCCCTGCAAGCTGTTCAACCAGAGGGATAAAGTCTTTTGAAGTCACTATTACGATTTGCGTAATTCCGGCGTTCTGCTGGAACGCTTCGACCGAATGTTCCAAAACGGTCTTTCCACCCAGCATGAGAAACTGCTTGGGAGTGGAAAGACCGGTTCTCGAACCGGAGCCTGCTGCAAGTATGACTCCGATGGTCTCCATATATGTCAGCAGACTTCGCTGCCTGGCTTGACCTGTTTCTGGACACCGGTGACGGCCAGTGTGCCGTCTGCGTCAAGTGCGCTCAGTATCATGCCCTGGCTTTCAATGCCGCGGATTTTGCGCGGAGCCAGATTTGCAATGAAACATACCTGCTTGCCTATCAGTTCTTCCGGCTTGTAGTACTGTGCAATGCCTGACAGGATGGTGCGTCCGCCAAGACCGTCATCAATCCTGAACTGGAGCAACTTGTCTGCCTTGGGAACCTTCTGGCATTCCAGAACGGTACCTACTCGGATGTCCAGTTTTTCAAATTCGCTGAATTCAACGTTCTTTTTTATGGGATTTGCAGGTTTTGCATCGGCCTCTTTCTTCTCATTCTCCTCCTTGGTCCTGAGCAGTTTCTGAATCTGGGCTTCAATTACATCGTCCTCAATCTTTTCAAACAGCAGTGAAGGAGTTCCAAGCTTGTGGCCGGCTTCCAGAAGGTCGATGGCGCCAAGGCGGTTCCAGTCTGCGCCGTCAACGCCAATCATGCCGCGCAGCTTTTCACTTGAGAACGGCAGGAACGGCTCAAAGGCAATTGCCAGGTTGGCAACCAGCTGAAGGGCAATGTTCAGTATGGTCTCTACGCGCTTCATGTCAGTCTTGGCCAGCTTCCAGGGCTCAGTGTCTGCCAGGTACTTGTTGCCTATGCGGGCCAGGTTCATGGCTTCCTTCTGGGCCTCACGGAACTTGAAGTTCTCCAGCAGGTTTTCAAGCTGTGACTTGACGTCGGCAAATTCCTTCAGGGTGTCACGGTCGTAGTCTGTCAGCTCACCGCAGGCGGGAACAACGCCGTCAAAGTATTTCTGGGTAAGCACCAGCGCACGGTTCACGAAGTTGCCGTATATGGCCACCAGTTCGTTGTTGTTGCGTGCCTGGAAATCCTTCCATGTAAAGTTGTTGTCCTTGGTTTCAGGGGCGTTGGCGGTCAGCACGTAGCGCATTACATCGGCCTTGCCGGGGAAATCCTGCAGGTATTCGTGCACCCACACGGCCCAGTTGCGTGAGGTCGAAATCTTGTCGTCCTCAAGGTTCAGAAACTCGTTGCTGGGAACGTTGTCGGGCAGGATGTAGCTGCCCTCGGCCTTGAGCATTGACGGGAACACAATGCAGTGGAACACAATGTTGTCCTTGCCTATGAAATGGACCAGACGGGTTTCCGGGTCCTTCCACCAGGTCTCCCAGCTTCCGCGTTCCGGATGGGCGTCGCAGTATTCCTTTGTGTTGCTTATATATCCGATGGGGGCATCGAACCACACGTACAGCACCTTGCCTTCTGCGCCTTCAACCGGAACGGGAATGCCCCAGTCAAGGTCACGGCTCACGGCACGCGGCTGGAGACCCATGTCAAGCCAGCTCTTGCACTGTCCATAGACGTTGGGACGCCATTCCTTGTGGCTCTCAAGAATCCATTTTTCAAGCCACTCCTGATACTGCTCAAGCGGCAGGAACCAGTGTGTGGTCTCCTTCATTACGGGTTTGCTGCCGGTAACGGTGCTGACCGGGTTTATCAGATCGGTCGGTGACAGTGACGTGCCGCACTTTTCACACTGGTCTCCGTACGCCTTTTCAAAGTGGCAGTGGGGGCATTCGCCGGTAATGTACCGGTCTGCAAGGAACATGTGCGCCTGTTCGTCATAATACTGTTCACTGGTCTTCTGGATGAACTTGCCGTTGTCATACAGCTTGCGGAAGAAGTCCGATGCCAGTTTGCTGTGGGTGTCGGAACTGGTACGTCCGTATATGTCGTATGATATGCCCATACCCTTGAAGGTGTCCTTCATCTGGTAGTGGTAACGGTCAATGATGTCCTGCGGTGTCACGCCTTCCTTCCTGGCGCGTATGGTAATAGGTACTCCGTGTTCGTCGCTGCCGCCAATGAACATGACGTCAACCTTTTTGAGGCGTTGGTAACGGACATAGATGTCGGCCGGAACGTATGCTCCTGCCAGGTGTCCTATGTGTAGCGGACCGTTGGCGTAGGGCAGGGCCGATGTAACCAGAATTCTCTTGTAACTCATATCAGTTCAAATTTAATTTCAGTTTTTTGGGCTTTCCTGCTGACACAGGTGCCGTCTTCTTCTTTGGAGCGGGAAGCACTCTGTCAAGTTCCCTGTCCATGGCCTCAAGTGAGGTTGTCTGGAAGGTAATCCTTCTTGTGCCGGAGAAAAGAAGGTATA
Source organism: Candidatus Colenecus caballi (assembly GCA_018065615.1). Taxonomy (GTDB): domain Bacteria; phylum Bacteroidota; class Bacteroidia; order Bacteroidales; family Bacteroidaceae; genus Colenecus; species Colenecus caballi. The sequence goes on from JAGHSY010000048.1 coordinate 14,643, forward strand.
TGGGCGTATTTTTCAGTTCTCCTGCAGTCACGACCTTGCTGTCCCAACCGTCCGTGTCAATATATGATTTCCACTGCAGCGTATCCTTTGAGACAATGTTTTTCCAACGGTCAAAACTGACATCGATTGAAAGGTCGATGGCAATCAGGTCACGGTCTGCGTATTTGTCAGCCAGGTCCTTCATTGCATGTTTTGCCGTTGCAGCGCGTTCCTCATTCCAGCTGGCCCACAGACAGCAGAGAACGTGTGTTGTGGTCTTGCCTATTGATGAGAATTCAATCTTCTTCCCGGTCGTGTCCCTGAGTGCCAGAGATGTAAGGTAGGTGTTTGAAGGTTTGCTTTCCTTCATTTCCGATTTCAGTGTGATCAGGAAGGGGGCATCCTGCATGTTCCCGCTCATTTTGGCAATCAGAGTATTGATTACAGCCGGGCTGGCATGATGTTTTCTGACCATGTACTCATACAGAAGGTACGGAGTGACTTCTGAAAAAGGGTCACGCACAATGAACGAATCAATTCTGGCACGTGACATTTCAACTGTCGTGTCATTGATGGCCGCATTGTAGAACGGCAGGTACGCGTCATTGCAGCTTCCGCCTTCAATATGGAACAGTCCTGAATCCGCTGGTATGGTAATGCTGGCCGTAACGCCCTTTTCAGCGAATACGGGGAACTGCCGTCCGTCAGCAAGTGAAAGTATCAATGTGGTTACGGTGTCTGGCTGGAAGGACCATCTGAATGTCCCGTCCAGCGGCCGTATGGTATCCGTCCTGTCGAACCTGTTGTCCAGACCGAATACTATGATAGAGTCCGTGGAACCGTCCTGCAAGGTGCCGTCCAGCACGAAAGAGTCACTGTGCCTGCCGCATGAACCCAGCATCAGGCATAATGACAATATTGCAGGAATGAGCCTTTTCATCGGACTTTTTTATCGGGCTGCACGTTTCCTTTCAAGTTCGTTCAGAATGACTTTGCGCATACGCATGCTCTTTGGAGTGACTTCAACGTATTCGTCATTCTTGATGTATTCCAGAGCCTCTTCCAGAGAGAAGATTACAGGAGGAGCAATGTGTGCCTTTTCATCACTTCCGCTTGCACGCATGTTGGTCAGCTGCTTGGCCTTTGTGACGTTGATCACCAGATCGTTCTCATGGACATGCTCACCTACCACCTGACCGGCATAGACCTGGTCCTGGGGGTTCACAGAGAACTTGCCGCGGTCCTGCAGCTTGTCAAGCGCGTATGCGAATACCGTACCGGTCTCCATGGCAACCATAGATCCGTTGACACGGCGTTCCATGTCGCCCTTGTATGGCTGGTATTCCTTGAAACGGTGTGCCATGATGGCTTCACCCTGTGATGCTGTAAGCACATTGGTCCTGAGTCCGATGATACCGCGTGAAGGGATATCGAACACAATTACAACACGGTCGCCCTGGGTGTCCATTGATGTCATCTCACCCTTGCGCTTGGTGGCCAGGTCAATCATCTTGCTGGCAAATTCCTCCGGAACGCTGATGGTCAGCTCTTCAATGGGTTCGCAGGTCCTTCCGTCAATCTCCTTCATGATGACCTGCGGCTGGCCAACCTGCAGTTCATAACCTTCACGGCGCATGGTCTCGATAAGGATTGACAGGTGCAGCACGCCACGGCCCGATACCACCCACTTGCCGTCCTCTTCAGTGCGGCGCACGCGCAGAGCCAGGTTCTTGTCAAGCTCCAGGTTCAGACGGTCCTGAATGTGGCGTGAAGTCACATACTTTCCTTCCTTGCCAAAGAACGGAGAGTCATTGATTGAGAACAGCATGCTCATTGTGGGCTCGTCAATTGCAATTGGCGGCAGCGGATCCGGATTCTCAAGGTCACAGATGGTGTCACCAATCTCAAACTTTTCAAGTCCGATGATTGCGCAGATGTCTCCGGCTTCAACCGTCTGGACCTTTTTGCGTCCCATGCCTTCAAAAGTATGCAGTTCCTTGATCTTCACCTTTTCCCTGCTGCCGTCACGGTGTGCCAGAGTACAGAACATTCCTTCGTTCAGAGTGCCGCGGTTTATGCGTCCTACGGCAATACGTCCGGTATATGATGAATAGTCAAGTGACGTTATGAGCATCTGCAGGGTGCCTTCCTCCTGCTTTGGGGCGGGAATGTTTTCAATTATGGCGTCAAGCAGCGGCAGTATGTTGTCTGTGGGCTGCTTCCAGTCTGTGCTCATCCAGTTCTGTTTGGCTGAACCGTACAGAACGGGGAAATCAAGCTGGTCTTCAGTCGCGTCAAGTGCGAACATCAGGTCAAACACCATTTCATAGACCTCTTCAGGACGGCAGTTGGGCTTGTCCACCTTATTTACAACAACAATGGGCTTGAGTCCTATCTGCAGGGCCTTCTGCAGCACGAAACGGGTCTGCGGCATCGGACCTTCAAAGGCATCGACCAGCAGAATGCAGCCGTCGGCCATGTTCAGGACGCGTTCAACCTCACCGCCAAAGTCCGAGTGGCCCGGAGTGTCAATGATGTTGATTTTCGTATCCTTATATACTATTGATACGTTCTTTGAAAGGATTGTTATTCCGCGTTCACGCTCAAGGTCATTGTTGTCAAGCATCAGTTCGCCCTTGTTCTGGTTTTCGCGGAAAAGGTTTCCGGCCATCATCATCTTGTCGACCAGTGTCGTCTTGCCGTGGTCAACGTGTGCAATAATTGCAATGTTCCTAATGTTCATCAGCTTCTTTGAAAAATCGGCGCAAAGTTACGGGAAAATTTTTAGAAATTCATTGTGTATTAAAAAAGAAGGGGTATCTTTGCGCCCGCTAAACTAGTTTTCACAAAAATTACACGAAAATGTATTTAGACAAAGAGAAAAAACAAGAAATCTTTGGTCAGTACGGAAAGTCCAACACGGATACTGGCTCACCTGAAGCTCAGATAGCCTTGTTCTCATACCGTATTACCCATTTGACGGAACATCTTAAGGAGAACCGTAAGGATTATAGCACTGAAAGGGCTCTGACTCAGCTGGTCGGTAAGCGCCGCAGACTGCTCAACTACCTCAAGGAAAGAGATATTGAGCGTTACCGCGCAATCGTAAAGGCTCTGGGTCTGCGCAAGTAAGGCTAGGAAAGATGAAAAAGGGGTTGTCCAAATGGTCAACCCCTTTTTATTTTATACCTTTGCACCACATTTGTTTATATATGGAAAAACTGTATTCGAATCTGCCCTACAAGGTGGCAGACATGTCGCTGGCTGAATTCGGCCGCAAGGAGATTGAAATGTCCGAAAAGGAAATGCCGGGCCTTATGGCTCTTCGTGACAAATACCGTGATTCAAAGCCGTTGAAGGGCGCCCGCATCATGGGCTCCCTGCACATGACTATCCAGACGGCTGTACTGATTGAAACGCTTCATGAACTTGGCGCTCAGATACGCTGGTGTTCATGCAACATATATTCCACCCAGGACCATGCCGCCGCAGCGATTGCCGCCGCAGGCACTGCCGCCGTCTTTGCCTGGAAGGGCGAATCTCTTGAAGACTACTGGTGGTGCACCCTGCAGGCCATGAATTTTCCTGAGGGCGGTCCCAACATGATTGTCGATGACGGCGGTGATGCCACTCTCATGATCCATCTGGGCGTAAAGGGAGAAAAGGATCCTAAGGCCCTGGACTATGAAGCAACATCGGGTGACGAGCGCGAACTGCTATCCATTCTCAAGAAAATTGCCGGTGAAAAGGGCAATTCCTATTGGACAGACATAGCAAAGGGAATACGCGGAGTCAGTGAGGAGACCACTACCGGCGTTCACCGTCTTTACCAGATGCAGCAGCGCGGCGAACTTCTGTTCCCAGCCTTCAATGTCAATGATTCAGTCACAAAAAGCAAGTTCGACAACCTTTACGGCTGCCGCGAATCTCTGGCAGACGGCATAAAGCGTGCAACGGACGTCATGATTGCAGGCAAGGTCTGCGTAGTATGCGGTTACGGTGAGGTAGGCAAGGGCTGCGCCCAGAGCATGCGCTCATATGGTGCGCGCGTCCTTATTACGGAAATTGACCCCATCTGCGCACTGCAGGCCGCCATGGAAGGCTATGAGGTCGTCACCATGGAGGAAGCCGCACCGCAGGGCAACATTTTCGTGACCACCACCGGCAACATCGATGTCATTACCACAGAACACATGAAGGCAATGCCTGACCAGGCCATTGTCTGCAACATAGGTCATTTTGACAGCGAAATTCAGGTCGATGCCCTCAAGAAGCTGCCCGGCATACGCTGCCAGAACATCAAACCGCAGGTTGACCGTTATTTCTTTGCAGACGGACACAGCATCATACTGCTTGCAGACGGACGTCTTGTCAACCTTGGCTGTGCCACCGGACATCCCAGCTTTGTAATGAGCAACAGTTTCACAAACCAGACTCTGGCACAGATCGAGCTGTTCGGAAAAAGATATGATACAGGCGTATATCGTCTGCCCAAACACCTTGATGAAGAGGTGGCCCGTCTGCACCTTGAGCGCATCGGAGTACATCTTTCAAAGTTGACCAAGGCTCAGGCCGATTACATAGGTGTGCCTGTTGAAGGTCCCTACAAGGCAGAACATTACCGTTACTGATATGGGAAAAGCCAGGCGCAGAACCATAGTCGTTTACGGAGCGTCAAGCCCCAAGGCTTTGCCCGTCTATACCGATGCTGCATACCGGCTTGGCCGGCTGCTGGCCGAAAGCGGACGCAGTCTTGTCACCGGTGCCGGCAGGACCGGGCTTATGGCGGCAGTGGAGAATGGAGCTCTGGAACATGGCGGAACGGTTACCGGCGTCATTCCGCAGTTCATGGTTGACAACGGCTGGATGCATCCGGGGCTGACAAAGGTGATAGTCACGCCGGGAATGCACCAGCGCAAAAAACGCATGTCACGCATGGCCCATGCTGTAGTCGCTTTGCCTGGTGGAACCGGGACGTTTGAAGAACTGTTTGAAATAATTACCTGGAAAATGCTGGGACTGTTTCTCAAACCGGTCATCATTCTGAACACGGACCACTATTATGATCCGATTCTGACAATGCTCCGTAGCGCTGTGGACCAGAAGTTCATGAGCAGCAGGTTCACGGACCTTTGGTCTGTAGCAGAAACTCCGGAACAGGTTATAGAACTGATAGATTCCATCCCTGAATGGGACTGCTCAGAGTGTAAGATATGATTCTGTCCCTGGACATATTCCCCCCTGTTCAGACCGATGACTGGATTATGGTCATTCTGACTGTGACGTTCCTGTTGTCTTTCCTGTTATTTGCTTCACGCCGTTCCGCATTCTTCAAACTGACAGATTCCGTATTCAAATTCAAGAATCCCGACGGCAAAGTTCTTATTCCGCGTACAACACCTGTGGAATTCGTGCTCCAGGTACTGCTTGCCTGTGTCTCAATGTCGCTGCTGATGACTTGCGCTTCAAACGGGACAGACATGTCAGGCAGGCCGTTGCTGCTGTCTTTGCTCATTGATTTTGGGTGCGTTGCATCGGTCTTCATTGTCAAACTGGTCCTATATCAGCTGGTAAATTCCAGGCTTTACCGAAACCAGTCAACGCCCGTCAAGCCTACCAGGTGGAACGGATTTTTCGTATCGGTCTTTTTCGTGGCGGGTAATGTGGCACTGCTCCTTTGCCTGTTGACGGTGTTTTTTTCCATACCTGACATTGCAGTTCTGCTGGTGTCTGCCGTAATGGCCGTTTTGTTTGAAATCGGACTGGCTTTCAAGATAAAAACAGCCTTATTCCGAAATAAATGTACAATTCTGATATTTTTTCTGTACCTTTGTGCGCTCGAATTCGGACCTCTGGTTTTTGCGGCGGTTCTATATGGGGTAATCTGATAAGTTGAACAAATAAAATACATTAGCTTTGAAAGTCCGTAAGATTCTCATTTCACAGCCACAGCCTGCTACGGGCAAATCACCTTATTTTGATCTGGCTGAGAAGTATGGTGTTGAGTTTGTGTTCAAACCTTTCATTCGCGTTGACCCGCTGTCCGCCAAGGAATTCAGGCAGCAGAAAGTCAACATTCTTGATCACACTGCAGTGGTTTTCACTTCACGTCATGCCGTTGACCATTTCTTCCAGCTCTGTGCGGAAATGAGAATCAATGTCCCTGAAGACATGAAGTATTTCTGCATAACGGAAACCGTATCACTGTACATTCAGAAATATGTCCAGTACAGAAAACGCAAGGTGTTCTTCGGTACCACAGGATCTGTTGACAGCCTTATGACTCCAATCCTGAAGCATAAGACCGAAAAATATCTGATTCCGATGTCCAACGTCCATACCGGTGACCTGAAGGCAATGCTTGATGCAAATGGAATCAGTCATACTGAGGCAGTCATGTACCGCACAGTCAGCAACGAATTCCAGTCGGGTGAGCTTGATGCATACGACATGCTTGTATTCTTCAGTCCTGCCGGCATTGAATCCCTCAAGCAGAACGCGCCGGACTTTGTACAGGGAGAAAAGGTGATTGGATGTTTCGGAGCCGCTACCGTAAAGGCTATCCGTGAAGCCGGACTCCGTCTGGACATTGAGGCTCCCGTTCCCGGAATCACTTCAATGTCAGCCGCCATTGATGCCTGGCTGGCCGCGAACAGAAAGTAAATTCCAAATATCACATACGGGTCCCCCAGTGTCCTTCAAAGATCTGGTGGGGACCCGTTTTCATTTATGGCAAAAGAGAATACCTTTCATAAGGAGGAACGTCTGTGCAGCTCGCGTCTCATTGACATGCTGTTTTCAGAAGGAGACCGCTCAACAGGCAGTTTCCCGGTCCGCCTTGTGTGGTGTTTCCTGCCGGAATCCGAGCCTGTGGGAGTTCAGGTTCTTGTCAGTGCTCCCAAACGCAATTTCAAGCATGCCGTTGACCGCAACCGCATAAAAAGACAGATACGTGAATTCTATCGTCTGAACGGCACGCCTTTGAAAGACCTGTCTGTCACATGCGGCAAGGGCATTGCAGTGGCCTTCCTGTTCAATGACCGCAAGCTGTGGCCCACGTCCGATCTGAACCGGAGACTGGCGCCAGCCTTTGACAAACTGGTCTGCAAAGTATCGGAATCTATTGGTGAAACGGCTGGACAGAATGGATAATGTGTTGAAAAAAATTACCAAGGCGGCAGGGTGGGTACTTATCCTGCCAATAAGGTTTTACCGCAAATTCATATCTCCCCTGACCCCTCCAAGCTGCCGTTTTGTTCCGACCTGTTCGCAATACGCCATTGAGGCCATAACGAAACATGGTCCGGTCCGAGGGCTCTGGCTGGCAATACGCCGTCTGCTGCGGTGCCGGCCGGGTGGAGGTTCCGGCTATGACCCTGTCCCATGACTGACATCCATACACATCTGTTTCCGGAGCAGCCTGGCAGCGCCCTTGTCTGCGTAGGTGAAAATCTGTCTGCAAGCATACAGGGCCATATAGTATGTGCAGGTCTTCACCCTTGGAATGTGACCGGCAAAGATGATGGATTCCTGTCGGCTCTTGACGTTTTTTTGTCAGAAGGCAGGGCTGCGGCAATAGGAGAGTGCGGTTTTGACACACTTCGCGGTCCGTCTTTGAAACTTCAGGAACTGGCATTTGTCCGCCAGGTTGAGCTGAGCGAACGTTACGGCCTTCCTATGGTACTGCATGTTGTCCGTGCCTTTGACCGTGTCATCAGGCTGAGAAGAGATCTGAAACCTGCCCAGCGCTGGCTCATTCACGGATTCCGTGGCGGCCCCGAACAGATGCGCCAGCTGCTGTCTAAGGGTCTGGACCTGTCATTCGGTCCGGGTGCGAATGTGGAATCCCTGCGTCTCATACCATCGGACTGCCTGTTTCTTGAGACCGATGGAAAGGCGGACATTCATGATGTCATGGTTAATGCGTCAACAGTGCGTTCCGTTCCATATTCCCAATTGGAACGCACCATAACGTCAAATGCTGAAGTCTTTTTGAAACACTCTTGCACTGTTCAATGAAGAATTGTACTTTTGCATTCCCCTAGGGAAAAACTGAAAAATATAATACGATGACAAATTTTGTTGAAGAACTGACCTGGAGAGGCATGATCCATCAGATGATGCCCGGCACCGATGAGCTTCTTTCCAAGGAACAGGTCACTGCATACGTGGGTTTTGACCCTACTGCAGACTCATTGCACATCGGACATCTTTGCAGTATCATGATTCTGCGTCATTTCCAGCGTTGCGGCCACAAACCGCTTGCACTGATTGGCGGTGCCACCGGTATGATCGGTGATCCCAGCGGCAAGTCGCAGGAACGCAATCTGCTGAATGAAGAGACACTCAGGCACAATGTCGAATGCATCAGGAAACAGTTGTCCAAGTTCCTTGACTTTGAGAGCGATGCTCCGAACAGGGCTGAACTTGTAAATAATTATGACTGGATGAAGGACATCACGTTCCTGGATTTTTCACGTGATATAGGCAAGCATATCACCGTCAATTACATGATGGCCAAGGACTCTGTCAAGAAGCGTCTGAACGGTGAGGCCCGTGACGGACTTTCATTCACTGAATTCACATACCAGCTTCTTCAGGGCTATGATTTCCTGTACCTTAACGAACACAGGAACTGCAAGCTCCAGATGGGCGGTGCGGACCAGTGGGGCAACATTACTACCGGCGCCGAACTCATACGCAGAATAAACGGAGCCGAATGCTTTGCCCTGACCTGCCCGTTGATAACAAAGTCCGACGGCACCAAATTCGGAAAGACAGAAGGCGGCAACGTATGGTTGAACCCGGAATATACGTCACCCTACAAGTTCTACCAGTTCTGGCTTAATGTCAGTGATGATGATGCCCGCAAGTACATCAAGATATTCACGAATATCACAAAGGAAGAGTGTGAAGATCTTATTGCTCAGCATGAGCAGGCTCCACATCTGCGTCTGCTCCAGAAGCGTCTTGCCAAGGATGTCACCATCATGGTTCACAGTGAGGCCGATTATGAGGCTGCAGCCGGAGCATCGGACATACTGTTCGGCAATACGGCATCGGCCGATGACCTGAAGAATATTGACGAATCAATGCTCCTTTCAGTCTTTGACGGTGTTCCGCAGTTCCGTTTCCAGCGTTCCGTGCTTAAGGAACAGTTGAAGGCGTCAGATTTCCTGACAGATGTGTGCCCGGTCTTCTTCTCCAAAAGTGAGGCTAGAAAGATGATGCAGGGCGGCGGCGTTTCCATAAACAAGGAAAAGACATACGACCATTCACGTGCCATTACAGAGGCCGATCTGGTCGATGACCGCTATATTGTCCTTCAGCGCGGCAAGAAGAATTATTATCTGCTCATAGCAGAATAAGTTTTTTGCTATCTTTGCAGTCGTGAAAAGGCCCTGACGGGCTAAGGTGTTGTCGTATGGTGTAATGGCAGCACAAGACATTTTGGTCGTCTTTGTCCTGGTTCGAATCCGGGTACGACAGCACTGTTTTTAAGGAGAATGGAGTCTTTTTTACAAAGGCTCCATTCTGCTTTTCAGACTATTGTAAGCCAATTTCTGAAACAAATGTTAATCAAAATGGAACAACGCAAGGCTACTTTTTCAGGCTCACGGAACAATTCTTAATTTCCATGATACGCAATAGTTTTGCGGGGTGAAAATGCGGCACTACTTTTGCAGCGTAAGTTTTCATGCACATATTTGGTTAGTAATTGACTTTCGTGAAAGTTGCTCTGTCAGTCTGAGAAGATAAACGGAGAACGGAATCGGGACCACCGCAAAGTGGTCTCTTTTTTTTGTGCCTGTATTCCTGTATTCCGGCCTGATTCCGGAAAGTGGCTCATCCGAAAATCAGTGGGGACTTCATGCTGTGAACCATCATGCCTGCTGCTTTCGCCAAACAGTGACACGCGCACCGTGCTTGTGAGGCTCCTGGCGCTGGCCGGTGAGTCTGACTGCCCTGATTTAAGGGGTTCAGACACAATGGGTGCGGCTAGAAGGCTTGTGTCAAGGTCGGATGAGTCGCTGTTTGGCGAAAGGAGCAGACAGATTGCCAAAATACGCCTGCCAGCCATGCGTCATGACCTGCAGTGGACTGTATGGTTTGAATTGCCGGCTGATGGCTCCATCAGTTGTGTTATCGGAGCTGGTTATATGACAAATTTTTCTTACATTACATCAGTCTGAACGAAAGTGTTGGAGCAGTAGGTGGAGTCCTGGTGTCCGTCTTCAAGCCATATCCCAATCCGAACAGGCTTCTTGCGCAGCATCACCAGTCATGAATGTTAAAATTGCGTTTTTTTATGCGTTGGCCCTTAAATTTCCTGATTTTCCTATTCACAATCGAAAAAAAATAGTTAACTTTGACCGCTTATCGAAAATTATTAATAATATATATTAACCAAGGAACTTATGAAGAAACGCTATCTCTTCCCTTCAGATTACATGGCAGATCCTTCTGTACACGTATTTAACGGCCGAGTTTACATCTATCCTTCCCATGACTGGGAGTGTGAAAATGTTGAAAATGACAATGGTGACCAGTACGTCATGAAAGACTATCATGTCCTTTCAACCGATGACGTCATGAACGGTGAAGTCATTGACCACGGCAAGGTTCTCGGCCTTGAGGATATTGCATGGGCAGGACGTCAGCTCTGGGACTGTGACGTTGCAGAAAAGGACGGAAAATACTACATGTACTTCCCGATGAAGGACAAGAACGATGTATTCCGTCAGGGAGTTGCCATTGCTGACAATCCTGCAGGTCCGTTCATTCCTGAACCGGAACCTATTCACGGCAGTTACAGCATTGATATGGCTGTGCTCAAGGATGAAGACGGCAGCTATTACATGTATTTTGGCGGTCTCTGGGGCGGTCAGCTTCAGTGCTACCGTGACAATATAGGCATTGAGGACCCCGCACTCAACAACACACCGGACAGCAAACTTCTGCCAAGCGGAAAGCAGCCGGCTCTGCCAAGCCGCGTTGTCCGTCTTACCGCAGACATGCTCCAGTATGCCGAAGAACCCAAGCCGGTTCTCGTGGTCGATGCCGATGGCAAACCGCTCACAGCCGATGACCCGCACCGTTTCTTTGAGGCTACATGGGTTCATAAGTATAACGGAAAATACTATTTCTCATATTCCACCGGTGACACACACCTGCTGTGCTACGCAATAGGTGACAACCCTTACGGCCCGTTCACATATCAGGGCGTAATTCTGACTCCGGTAGTAGGCTGGACCACTCATCATTCAATTGTCGAATACAAAGGCAAGTGGTACCTGTTCCATCATGACAGTGTTCCTTCAGGCGGCAAATCGTGGCTGCGCAGCCTTAAGGTTTGTGAACTTGAATATGACTCAGAAGGTCATATCAAGACAATTGAAGGCATGGATTGATAATTCAAATAAATAACATAACAGTCAATTAAATGAAAAAATCAAATTTTCTGACTAAGCATTCCGGGCTGCTGGGTTCAGCGGCTCTGGCCTTGGTTACAGCGTTTGGCATCACTTCGTGCCGACCCGACTATAACCTTGATACGGAATTCCCGGAATGGCTTGGAACAAGTATCTATGAAACCCTGCAGCAGGGTTTTGAAGATGAAAACGGGAACCATATGAGTTTCTCGTATTTTGTGAGACTGATTGAGGATCGCGGTCAAGCTCCAATTCTAGCCAAGACAGGTACAAGAACGATGTTCGTCGCTGATGACGAGTCATTTGAGCGCTTCTTTGCAACAAACCGCATTTTCAAGAAGAGCCATGCCGAAGGCGATTATGTCCGTTGCTATGAAGATCTGTCCAACGCGCAGAAGGATATGATTCTGAACGGCTCAACCTTGAACAACGTCTATCAGGTTGCAATGCTTTCAAGTTCTAAGTCACCTGATGAGAACCAGCCCCCTGTCATGGGTAACAGTATGAGAAAGCTTTCCTCATCGACAATTTATGACACCATTCCAATTGTCTATCCTGCCGAACTTCCCAACGGTCCCGAATGGAGACGCTTCAAGACTGATCCCAGCAAGGCCGGCGGTATTGCCCTCATGCAGAACGGTACGGTCAAGCCTATGATTTTCTTTGTAAATGACTTCCTCATAGCCCATAAGATAACCGATGACGACTATGATTTCCTGTTCAATCAGGGTGATTATGACAAACAGCATATCAAGGCCAAGCGTGCTCCCACTGACGCAACTGTGAATGGAACAAGAATCAAGTTCCAGAACAAGAAGTGCTTCAACGGTTTCATCCACGTTATGGAAGACGTTGTCTATCTGCTGCCCAACATGGCTGAATATCTTCAGACTTCAGACAAGGCAAAGATTTACAGCCGCATTCTTGAACGCTTCAGTGCACCTTATTATTTTGGCAGCTCAAGTTCACAGGACAACCGTCCTCAGAATGATGAGATAACAAAGACTGTAAATGGTCTTGTTGACGATGGTGCAATCAACATTCCCCGTCAGGATTCCGTATTTACCAAGATGTATCTGTCAAATCATACATACGGCGGTACGGACATCCGTTTCGTTCCCAGCAGAAAGAGTGTGAACAAGGACAAGTCACAGGTCCTCAAGTTCGATCCGGGCTGGAACTCCTATTATACACCTCAGGCCGGCGGCAATACTGAAACTTCAACACTGCTCCAGCAGAACATGGCAGTCATGCTTGTTCCGGTTGACTCTGTACTTTCAATATGGTGGCTCACCGGCAGCGGTAAGGAGCTCAGGGCAAGATACGGTCTGACCAAGTACAGAGGTCGCACAGATCTGACAGCCGATGAAGTTGCGGAAGATATGGACAGCGTTGATCTTGACGTCATTCTGGAACTTGTCAACAACAACATGCTGACGTCTCTGACAAATTCTGTTCCCAGCAAGTTCGGCAATGTGCTCAACGATGCTCAGGACCCCATGTTTGAACAGCCGCGTGAAGCAGTCGGAACAATTGATTCTGTTGCAATGTGCTGCAATGGTGCCATCTACTTCACCACAGCGGTATATTCACCTACTGCATACCGTTCGGTTTCATATCCTACACTTGTAAATGAAAAGCTGCAGATAATGAAGTGGGCTGTCAAGAATGATGACATGTCATTCAGCGCATATCTGAATTCAATGGTTTCAACCTACAGTTTCTTCTGTCCTGTCGTATCCGATACCGCAGCAACGAATCTGAACGGCAAGCTCATCTGGATTGATCCCGTATCATTCGGTGTCAAGCATTACGGTGACAATGACGCTTCAAAGAGTCTGACAGCAATGGTATTCAACTATGACGAGACTCAGGAACCCAAGGTCCAGGGCGAAATCTACAGATATGATGAAACGACCGGTACCGTTACAGGCTCACGCGTAGGTGCTCCGGTGACAGATGAAACAATAATCTGCAACCGCCTCCGTGACCTTATGGACTACCATATTATAATAGGTGATGTTGAAAGACCAACATACACTGACGCTCAGGGATACAGCTATTTCCAGACCAAGGGCCGTGGAACCGTACGTTTCAAGAATGCGGCAGACTTCCATGACATGGATGTTCAGGGCGGCTGGCAGGTTGAGACAGGTCAGAAGATCAATATCATTGACCGCATTGACCTTTCAAGAGAGTCTGTATCTCACGGTAACGGTAGGACATACCTTATTGACAAGCCTTTGATGACTTCAAGAAAGTCTGTATATGATGTCCTTTCAGACTCTGCAAACTATCCTGAATTCAATTCATTCTTCAAACTGATGAACAATGCTGCAGTGAATATCTTCCAGAGCAGCAACAGCAGCGGCTATACAATAGGTTCCACTTATTGCGTATCGACCTTCAATACATATCATTACACCATGTATATTCCGTCCAGCAGGTCTGTGGATTCACTGCTGGCAACAGGAGTTCTCTGTTCAACAGATTATCTTGATTCAATAGACAACCATTATGCAGACCTGAAGATTGAATTGGAAGGACTGTATGAATACAATCTGGATTCAGCCAAGATTGTTTACATTGATTCAATGAAACAGTTCCAGCGCAGAATGGTTGACGCCCAGCGTCTGCCAGGCAATTATCAGATAGATACCACATACGACTACACTGTCAAGAAGTTCACTGATTACGAACGCGCAAAGCTCCAGAATTTCGTCAAGTACCATATCCAGGACAATTCAGTCTATTGTGACGCTGAATTCAATGCAGGTTATGACGAGCATGGTGCCAAGGCTACAATTGCCAAGTTTGAAACCGCTTACATGGATTCACTTGACCAGTTCGCCAAACTTACTGTTCAGGGCGGTGTCGGCATAACTCTGAAGGACCAGAACAACAATGTGGTCAATGTTCAGAAATATAAGAGCAGTTCAGATGCACATCTCCCGTTGTGGAACATCATGTGCCGTGAGTATGAGTATGACGTAAAGAGTCTGGAAGACGAATCATCAACTGCCTCAGCTCAGTTAGAGACGTCTTCATACGTTGTCCTCCACCTGATTGACAGGCCTCTGTGCAATGGTGAAGTGAAATTTTAACCAGCAAACTAAATGACAATGAAATACAGAAACAGATTATTGAGAGCGGCTGCAGCGTTATCACTGGCCACTCTGCCCAGTTTGCTTTTCGCTCAGAAGGCTGGCGATGTCATCAGTGGTGTCATTGAAGATAAGGAAGGCCCCATGATGATGGTGAACGTTACAGAAAGAGATGCTGCCGACCGTATCGTGGCGCATGCCATCACTGACATTAACGGTGAATTCTCTTTCCGTCTGGTAAGTCCGAAAAACAGGATACAGATTACGTATGTAGGTTATGAAACGGTGGATATTCCAATCACCAAGACCTACTACGAGATTATGATGAATGATAACACTGAGATTCCTGAAGTTGAGATCAAGGCTGACCGTGTCCAGGAAACCAGCGGTCTTCCTATTCCACTGCGTGAAGCTTCCAATTCAGTCCAGACCATCAATATGGAGGAATTTGAAGGACTTGGCATAACAACCGTCGATGAAGCTCTTCAGGGACGTATTGCAGGTCTTGACATCGTATTCAATTCAGGTGACCTTGGTGCCCGTTCTACCATGCACCTTCGTGGTGTTGCAACAATGACCGGTGATGCCAACCCCCTGATTGTGGTCGATGGAAACATTTGGGAAGTTGCCAGCAACCTGGTCAACAACTTTGACTTCCAGAACAATTCACAGGACTCTGAAAAGGTCTCTGAACTTTTGAACATCAACCCTGAAGACATTGCTTCAATATTAGTGCTGAAAGATGCCGCTGCTACAGCAATCTGGGGTGCACGCGGTTCAAACGGTGTCATGGAAATCAAGACCAAGCGCGGTCAGCGCGGTAAGACCCGTGTGAACTACTCATACAGATTCAACGGAACATGGCAGCCTGAAGGTTATCAGCTCATGACCGGTGACGAATACACAATGTATATAAAGGAAGCATTCTTCAATCCAAGACTTGATGATGCTCTTGTCAATGGCATTCCTGAAATCAACTACGTTCAGAAGGGCTTCTCGGAATATGAAATGTTCAATGACAATACAGACTGGGTGGGCGCTGTCAAGCAGTTCGGTGCACAGCATTCACACAACGTATCCGTATCAGGTGGTGGTGACAAGGCCAACTTCCGTATTTCTGCCGGTTTCGACAACCAGACAGGTTCTGTCATCGGTCAGAAGATGAACCGTTTCACAACCCGTATTGCATTTGACTACTTTGTGTCAGACCGTATCAAGGTCACCACAAACTTCTCAATGACATACTCAAAGAACAAGCAGAATTCCGCTGCTATCGGTTCTGCCATGAGAATGATGCCTAACATGGCAATCTATTATCAGGATGCCAACGGCAATTCGACCGGAGAATATTACCAGATGCTTGCTACCGCATCAAAACAGCTTCCGCAGCAGAGCAATCCTATTGCAGAGGCCGATTACAAGCAGCAGTACAGCACTTCACTCAATGTCAATCCAGAATTCCAGCTGGTTTACAATCTTCTGGGTCTTGAGAACAATGAAACCAAGCTCACTTATGATGCCCGCGTGACATTCGGTGTTACCAACAGCGGCAGTGATTCATTCACTCCGATGTCACTGAGCAACAAGACCTGGTCTGATTCAGGCATCAACTCGACATCATCGAATGCCAGCAAGAGTTCATCAATAGGTACCACACATTCTCTTACCTTCATTCCCCATCTGAGAAATGAGAACCATTCATTCATGGCCATGGTAAGATTCCAGCTGAACACCAGCAACAACAAGAACCAGTCAATGAGCAAGTACGGTCTGCCTACCGGACGCACTCTTACATCACCGGGTCTTGTCGGTAACATTTCAGACGGCGGTTTCAGCACCGGTGCAAGTGAAAGCCGCAGCATGAACGCTACGTTTACAGCCCACTATTCATATAAGAGCAAATATTCATTTGACCTTACCACACGTTCAGACGGAAGCACCCGTTTCGGTGATGCAAAGCGCTGGGGTACATTCCCTGCCGTTTCAGGACGTTGGAATATCAGTGATGAAAAGTGGTTTGACTATCTGCGTCAGACAGGCTGGCTTACAATGATGGCTGCACGTGTCAGCTGGGGTATCACAGGTAACGCTCCCGGCAGCGACGGTCTGTATTACAGCAAGTACAGCACGGGTCAGAACTCATACATGTCAACCCCGACCATCTATCCGTCAAATATCCGTCTAAGCAGCATGCAGTGGGAGGAAACCACATCATGGAACCTGGGTTTCGACTTCGGACTGATTCATGACAGACTGAATGCCAATGTTGACATATACACACGTACAACAGAAAAGATGCTTAACAACGGTTATTCAATTCCTACATCATCAGGTTTTGAATCACTTGCATACGTAAATGAAGGTTCAATGAGCAATGAAGGCTGGGAATTCAATCTGAATGCCAACCGTATCATTTCAAAGAGAATAGGTGGCAAGGACCTTAATGTGAATGTCAACATTTCATTTGCTGACAACACCAACCAGATTCTTGACATGAATCCCACAATGCTTGAGAAGATGAACAGGGACTGGGACCGCAAGAATGGCAGCTATCTGTCATACGTGGCACTGAAGAATGCCTTCGGTTCAATCTACGGTTTCAAGTACCTTGGCGTTTATCAGTACAGCAAGTATTCAGAGGTTGAAGTTCCCGGTGTCAGCGGTCCCAATGCTCCTGTAGTTAAGGACGCTGACGGAAATGTCATTCTCAATTCAAAGGGCAAGACCAAACCCATGATGTTTGACTATGGTTCAACCAACCAGTACACATTTGTAGGCGGTGATGCCATTTATGAGGATATCAACCATGACGGTAACATCAATGAACTTGATATTGTCTATCTGGGCAGCTCACTTCCAAAACTCAATGGCGGTTTCGGTGTGAACATGTCATGGGGCCGTCTTTCATGGAACAACCAGTTCAATTTCCGCTACGGTAACAGAATTGTGAACGGTTCCAGAATGAATGCCGAATGCATGTACAATACAGACAACACTTCGGCCGCTGTCAACTGGCGCTGGAGAGTTGAAGGCGATGAAACTGTAATGCCACGCGCCCTATATCAGGCAGGTTTCAACTATCTGGGCAGTGACCGCTATGTAGAAGACGGCTCATTCCTGCGTTGGAACTACACGGCATTGAGCTATTCTCTTGATCCTACAATTACCAAGAAGATCGGTCTTGGCGGCGTAAGCTTCAACCTCAACCTCAACAACGTACTGGTATGGACCAAATATACCGGTATGGACCCTGAAGTTGGCGGCGGTACCGGTTCGGTTGCCCAGGACAATTCTCAGACACCGCGTTCAAAGCAGTTCACATTCGGTGTTTCAGTTCAGTTCTAACCTTAAACAGTAAGGAAGTATGAAAAAGATAAATTCTTTGTTTTGCATAGCACTGATGGGCGCATCGCTCTCATCATGTAATGATTTCCTCACACTGATGCCTCTGAACGAAATCGTTCTTGAAAACTTCTGGACTGACAAGTCCGATGTTGAAAGTGTGCTTTTGGGCGCATATTCCGCTCTGGAGTCATCAGACTGTGTCTTGAGAATGTCCGCTTGGGGCGAAATGCGCTCTGACAATATCATTGCTGCAGACAACGCAGGTGATGATATCAAGCAGATAACCAAGGACAACATTCTGTCCACCAACACTTATACCAAATACAAGTGCTTCTATGATGTTATCAACCGTGCAAATACGGTTCTCCATTTTGCACCCGAGGTTGCTGAAAAGGACCCGAACTATACCGGAGCAGAACTTCAGAACACCATAGCCGAGGCCGTTGCACTGCGCGCACTTTCATACTGGTATCTGATACGTGCATATAAGGACGTGCCTTATACTACAGTTCCTTCAATTGATGACACCCATGACTTCTTCATCGGACAGAGTTCATTTGAAGAGATTTTGGACAACCTGATTGCCGACCTTGACTCTGTTGAGCGTTATTCAGTCAACAAATACACAAGTGATCTGGCCAATACAGCCCGTTTTACCAGAGTGTCAATCAATGCCATGCTGGCTGACATGTACCTTTGGAAAGCTGCTGACTACAGGCTTGACAAGTCCGAAGTCCAGAAATACCTTGACCTGTGCATTGAGCGCTGTGAAAAGGTTGAACAGCTCAAGATGGATGACTATGAGAAGCTCAAGGCCAAGAAGGGTACTGACTGCACTGTCGAACTGTTCGGTAAGGATACAATGTACCCCCTCATATCTGAAAATTACAAATCCAACGGCGCATCTGTCCAAGGCAACGTCTATAATGAAATGTTCGGTGACGGCAACTGCTTTGAGATACTGTTCGAACTGCCATTTGACAGTAAAGTGAAGAATCCGCTGGTGGAATCGTATTACAATGGTAAAGAATTGAACGGCGGAAACCTTTATGCCTCAATTGAAGTAGGTAAGGAAAAGGGCAATGAAGTGTTCACCATGTATGACTGCCGCTATCAGCACAACATCAAGAAACTTTCAACTGAAAGCAGCAATTTCGGCATTACCAAGTATGCTTATCAGAGTCTGAAGTTTGACATTTCTACCGGAACTGTACAGGGTAAGGACGGTAAGGGTCGTGAAAACACTTCGCCCAACTGGATCATTTACCGTTACACCGATGTCCTTCTCATGAAGGCCGAAGCTCTGGTACTCAAGTCAAAGTCACTTGGCACAGCAGATTCAGTAAGCACCATAAAGGCTGACCTTCTGAATCAGGCATTCCAGATTGTATATGCAATCAACTATCGTGCAGTAAACAGAATAACTGAACTTAAGAAGACCGATTATCCTGATGATGCCACAATGGAGGAACTTGTTCTGCAGGAACGCCGCCGTGAACTTATGTTTGAAGGCAAGCGCTGGTTTGACCTTGTGCGCAGGGCAAGAAACGAAGGCAACACCAAGACCCTTTGGGACAACGTGTCAACAAAGTATGAGTCTTCCACTGCAAGCGCAGTCCGTATCAAACTGTCCGATATGGATGCCATGTACTTCCCGTTGAACCGTGATGAAATCAAGATCAACAATCTTCTTATACAGAATCATGTATATCTGGAGGAAGAGGAAGTTCAGAAAGCTAATTAACAGTCATGCAGAACGAAAAAACAACAATTGATATGAAACATAAATTCAATTCACTAAAGAAGACCGTATGGCTGCTGTCATCCGTTCTCGTTTTAGCGTCTTGTGAAAGTGATGCCTGGAAGGACCACTATCAGTATAATGGTGGTGGTACTCCGGTAAAGACACTTGCCGAAACATTGTCGGGCAATCCGGATGCCGAAAAGTTTGTTCAGGCTCTGAAGAATACATACATGTTCAACGGTGACAAGCAGATGATGCTTACCTATTGGGAAATGCTTAAGGAAAGCCAGTTCCTGACAGTATGGCTGCCTTTGGAATCAAAGGTTCCGGATTCAATCTGGACTGAAGCACTCAAGGACCTTACAGACAAGACCAAGGACCACAAGAAAGTGTCAACCCAGTTCATACTGAATCATATAGCCCATTTCAATCACGCTGTCAGCGGCAGTACCAAGGGCAAGATCTATATGTTGAGTGACAAGTCCTATGAAACATATTCGGACAAGATTGACGCATTCCCTTATCTTAAAACCAATATCCGCTGCACAAACGGTATCATTCATGAAATTGACGGTTATCTTGATTACCGCACAAGCATTTATGAATATCTGGTCAACAGTCCGGAATACAAGAACGTTCTTGGTGACTGGCTGAAAAAATATACCATTGAGGAAGTTGACGCCAAGAAGAGTGTCGCAGCCGGTATCAACAGCAACGGTGAAATGGAATATGTTGACTCAGTAATGGTCAAGACCAGTGTCATCATGAAGAAATACGGTCTTATCAGTGCAGAAGACAGTTCATATTATCTGGTTCTGGCCGATCCTGAAGTTTGGACAAACAAATATGAGGAAGTCAAGCCCTGGTTCACATACGCAGAATATCTGGAAGGAGCTGATTCCCTGCAGGAATACAATACCCAGTGTGCACTGCTGACTGACGCTTTCTTCAACATGAATATCCAGAAACACCCTGAAGACGAAATCAAGTCAACGCTGTACAACAGATATGAGTCATATGATGATTCAATACCTTATCATGTATATAAGAACCCGTCACAGCCGGGTGGCCTGTTTGATACAAAGTATAAGGCCTGCAGCAACGGCCGTGTCTATATCTGGGACCGCTGGCCGTTTGACGACAGCCGTACATTCAACCGTACCATCAAGCTTGAAGCAGAGAATGCAAAGATTGAAGGCAACAACCTTTTCACCAATCCCCGTTATGTGACAAAGATCAATGGCCAGAATCTTGAAAAGATGATTACCGTTATGGAAGTTTACGGCAATTCAAAGGACTGGCAGGCAACATTCTCAATTGATAACAATCTGAAGGGCAAGTATAATGTAAAGATTGTGATGGCCCCTAACGACACAAAGAAATACAAGGGCAACATTATGAAATACAAGTTCCACCCAAGTGTTACTTACATCGAACAGAAATCAACTGCTACTTTGCTTGACCAGTATACAGGTTCAGGTCCGAAGAAGAAAAAGACAGTATTTGAGAATGATGTCACCAAACTGGATACCATTTCTATCGGTACTATTGACGTTCCTGCATGCAACTACAACTTGGACAGCAAGTTGAGACTGACCATTGAATGTTACATATATTCAAATGATGTTCAGGACCATACCGAACAGATGTGGATTGACTGCATTATGTTGGAACCAGTCGTTGAATGAATAAAAAGCAAACAATATGAAGATATTTGACAAGAAAAGGTTTTTGCCTTTGGGGCTGGCAGGTTTCATGCTGCTTCTTTCAGCTCCAGTATTCGCACAGAACGACAGCTCTGAAAACACAGTCATAGTGACCGGTGTCGTTACTGATGCAGCTCTTGGCTCTCCAATGGCTGGTGTCAAGGTTCAGGCCTACAATAACGCCTACTATTCAGCCATGACCAAAGAGAACGGTACTTATACAATCAAGGTTCCGGAATATGTCGGTTCCCTGACATTTTCACTGGAAGGCTGCAACACGGTTGTCCGTGCCCTGAAAGGCCGTACAGACGGTGTTGACGTGAAAATGTACGCAGATGATTTCTCAGAAATCTATTCAGCAACCACAAAGGCTTCTGAAAGTGTCACTGCCAGCATTTCACCGTTGAGTGCAGACCTTGACGTTGACGAACCCATGCAGCTCTCACTTCAGGGCAGTATTCTGTCAACCATGCGTTCCGCGCAGATCGGTGTCGGTGCGGCCATGCAGATTGACGGTATCAATTCGCTCAACATCAATACCCAGCCTCTGATTGTTCTTGACGGTATAATTCTTGACATGGGTTATGACAACATAACCATGCATGAAGGTTTCTACAACAATCTCCTGACAAACCTTCAGGTTGAGGATCTTGCATCGGTCACCATTCTCAAGAACGGATACGGCATTTATGGAGCCAAGGGCGCCAACGGTGTCATACTTATCAGCACCAAGCGCAACAAGAGCATGGCCACCAAGATTGACGTGAACATTTCAGGCAATTACCAGCTCATGCCCAAACTGCCTGCAATGATGGATGCCGGTCAGTACAGGACTTACGCTTCTGAACTTCTGGGTTCAACAAACACAAAGCTGAACTCATTCAAGTTCCTGCAGTCCGATCCCGAGTACATGTACTACAACATGTATCACAACGATACCGACTGGTCTGATGTCTCTTACAGGAACGCTTTCGTTCAGAACTACAACATCAATGTTCAGGGTGGTGATGATATAGCCAACTACAACCTTTCAGTAGGTTATGCAATGGCCGAT
Organism: Candidatus Colenecus caballi; assembly: GCA_018065615.1. Classification (GTDB taxonomy): domain Bacteria; phylum Bacteroidota; class Bacteroidia; order Bacteroidales; family Bacteroidaceae; genus Colenecus; species Colenecus caballi. The sequence goes on from JAGHSY010000048.1 coordinate 37,007, forward strand.
GCCACACTTAAGGAAAGTGATTTCTCACGTTTCAGTCTGCGTCTTAATTCGGACATCATTCTTGCTGACAAGCTTTCACTCCGTTTTGACGCTTCATACAGTGACGTGACACGTGACCTGCGTGATGACGGTGCCCCCAATGACATTGACAACTCAATGATCAATGCCCCCGGATTCCTTTCACTGGTCAAGTCTCCGTTCCTTTCACCATACGCACATGACTATTTTGGCAATCTGTCATCATTCATTGCCAATGAAGATGACTATCTGAGTGAAGTCCTGGGTTCTGAAGTGTCACTTGCCAACCCGCTTTCAATTCTTGAAAACGGTGACGGACTCAACAAGAACTATTTCGGCAACCGTCTCATAACGCTGGCCGTTACACCAAAGTACACATTCAACCGCTACCTTTCATTGAGTGAGCAGTTCACATATACTCTGGCCAATGCCGATGAGAACTACTACATTCCTCTGATGGGCACACCTGATTTCACAATCGAATCAATCGGCCGGGTTGAAAACAAGGCTGCCGCAATGAATGCAAAGCAGGACGGTTTCATGAGCAACACCTATATAGATTACTCACGCCGATTCAATGCGCACAACGTAAGTCTTCAGGGTGGTGTACGCTACATAAACAACTCACTGTACCAGACTTCAATGTACGGTTACAATTCAGGTAATGACAAGACCCCGAACATTTCAGGTCAGCTCAAGTACAAGGGCACGACCGGTACTGACACCAAGGACATTTCAATAACCTGGTGGGCACAGGGCAATTACAGCTTCAGTGAAAAGTATTATCTGTCAGCAAGCGTCGGTCTGTCATCATCATCCAGATTTGGCGGTGACGTTTCCAATGGCGTACAGATGCTGGGTGTGCCTTGGGGCATCTTCCCGTCAGTTTCAGGCGCATGGGTGGTTTCAGCTGAACCGTGGTTCAACATCGGATTCATTGACTATCTGAAACTTGATGCAGGCTTTGATCTGACCGGTAATGACGGTTTTGACGATTCCGCTTCAAGAACCTATTTCGCACCGGTAAGACTTCTGGGTATTGACGGTCTGTCTCTGGCCAACATAGGTAACAATTCTCTGCAGTGGGAAACTACCAAGAAATTTACAGCCGGTCTGAACATGAACCTGTTCGGCAACCGTCTGAACATTGCTGCTAACATATTCCGCAGCAATACTGACAACCTGCTTTCAATCAGCTCACTTTCATATCTGAGCGGTCTTGAAAACTCATGGAGCAATGACGGTTCACTTTCAAATACCGGTTTTGACGCTTCATTCAATGTCAAGATTGTCAACAACGACATGTTCAAGTGGGAAGCCGGTGCGTCAATAGGCCATTACAAGAACACCATTACCAAACTTCCTAACGGAAAGTCTGTTGATTATGAGGCATACGGTGCAACAATCAGAACTCAGGTTGACAGCCCTGTAGGCGTGTTCTACGGCTACAAGACCGATGGAGTCTTCTCAACCGAAGCCGAGGCCGATGCTGCTGACCTTTGCATTATGACTGAGAACGGTCTTCCGGATCCGTTTGTTGCCGGTGATGTCCATTTCGTTGACCGGAACAATGATGGCGTGATTGATGAAGATGACCGTTTTGTGATAGGTGATCCCAATCCGGATTTCTATGGCAGAATATTCACCAAAGTAAGCGTAAAGAACTTCTCTCTGAGCGCTACCATGACATATTCAATGGGCGGTGATATTTATAACTATCAGCGCATGCTTCTTGAAAGCGGTTCACGTTTCATGAACCAGTCGCTTGCCATGACCAACCGCTGGACGGCCGAAGGTCAGGTGACAGATATGCCAAGGGCCACTTATGGAGACCCGCACATGAACGCCAGATTCTCGGACCGCTGGATTGAAGACGGTTCATACCTGCGTCTTAAGAATGTGACATTGAGTTACAGAATTCCTATTCAGAGCACGTATCTGCAGGGACTTACTGTATGGGGTGCCGCAAACAACCTGCTGACTCTGACCAACTATCTTGGATCAGATCCTGAATTCTCTTCCAGCAATGATGTTCTCATGCGCGGAATTGACTGCGGTCTGCTGCCTCAGTCTCCGAACTTCTCGCTGGGTGTAAAGATTAACCTCTAATAGAGCGAATATGAAAGCAAAATTATATATCTGCGCTGCAATTGCAGCATGCACAACAATGGCATTCTCCTCTTGTGAGGATATGCTCAAGGTTGATTCCAAAGTCGTTCTGTATCAGGAAGACCATAATCTGGACAATGCCACAGATACTCTGTACTCTGTCATGGGTATTCTGCAGGGTATCCAAAGGATTGCAGACCGTACAGTGCTTCTTGGTGAAATGCGCGGCGGACTTGTAACCACGACAGATCAGGCAACTGACGACCTGAATGAAATCTACAGTTTCAACTTCAAGTCCATAGGTGAAAACAACAGGTATGACAGGGCTGTTGACTATTATAACATAATCAACAACTGCAATTACTTCCTTGCCAAAGCCGATACTTCATACTATCGTGCAAATGAGAGTGTGTTCCTTCCTGAATATGTTGCAGTCCTGTGTTACAGGGCCTGGACATATCTGCAGGTTGCACAGATTTACGGTAAGGTGCCTTGGGTTGACAAACCCGTGCTGACCGGTTCGGACGCATTGGCGTCAAATTATGAAAAACTTGACGTCAAGCAGATAGCAACAAGACTTCTGAAGGACTTCAAGCCCGAATATGCAAATGTCAAGACACCACAGTACGGTTCACTTGGTGGAACTACTAACGGTGACGGTTCGCAATCACAGACACACAAGTCTGAACAGTTGTTCATTCCGTACGAACTGATTCTTGGCGACCTGTATCTGTGGGCTGAAAAGTATGATTCAGCAGCAATACAGTACCATGCTTTCCTGAATGATGAGAACAAACCGATACATGTCGGTACCGGCAGCATACTCTGGCTTGCTCCTGACTTCATGTATCTTGGTGAAGACACTTACAGTTCAATGTTCGGTGAGAAGATGGACCCCATCTGCTATATTCCCATGGAATCCGAACAGTATGGCGGATATGTCAGTGATTTGGAGAATGTGTTCAATTCAACCAAGAAGAACTACTATTATGCTCAGGCAACCCGTTCAAATGCTCTGACCTATCTCAGCGAGAACCAGAACTACACCTATCATAAGATCAACGCTCAGTCTTTGGTTGTTGTACCTACCCACATGGTTCCAAAGACCATGAAGTCGGACAATGAAGAACTGCTCCGCGGCGACCTTCGTCTGCAGTCAATTCTGAAAGTGAAGTCTGTTAATGTTGATGATGAGGAAGAGACATCGGCAATCCGTGTAAATGACAAAAGACAAACGTTAAGTAAAATTAATAAAGAAAAAATTTGCCTATACCGCGGTGACGTTGTATATTTGAGGCTTGCTGAAGCGTTGAACAGAGCAGGACTGCCCCAAACCGCATTCTACGTACTTAAATGCGGTCTCAACTATGAATCCATTGATTATGGAACAGAGTATGAAGGCATTCAGTATTCAGCTCCAATCAGCGCCGGTGAACTTCAAAGAGCAGCTGAAAAAGGTATGTCCGAGATTTACAACTGGAACACAAGTGAATTTGATCTGGCCATCAGAGAACGTGTAACCCTTGGTCCTACCAACAGGGAAATCAACGGCCATACCACCACTACAGAATATGTTGTATATTATGCTCCCACAGGCATGAACGTCAAGAACACATATCTGACAATGGGTATCCATTCACGCGGTTGCGGTAATGCTGACATTGATTCCACATACGTAATTAAAGTACAGCCGGGCGCAACGCTTGATGACTCTATCCGTGCAGTAGAAGAAATGATCATAGATGAAATGGCTCTTGAAACATGCTTTGAAGGATACCGTTTCGGTGACCTGCTTCGCGTTTCAATACACCGTGCATCAACCTATGACAATCCTAACACAGACCCGGATAAATTTGCAGACAATGAATTCCTTGCCAAGAGGGTAGCAGCCAGAGAGACTGCAACTTATGAAGATTATAAGGCTTATGATCCGTCTCTGTTCGGCAAGCTTCGCGGTGATGACCCGTGGGCATTCAATGACGAATGGTTCCTGTGTCTGCCTGATGTAAAACAGAAACTTAACACTGCCAACTGATAAATTACCCTTACCGCTGCCCATTCCGGGCAGCGGATGGGGTTTGAGATTATAACCTTATTTATTAACAGAAAAAAGAGAAACAAACAAAGTTTTTTTCAACCTAATTATTCATTAAACATTAATTTCTATGAAGAAAAGAGACTTTCTTTTTGCAGGACTTCTCCTGATGTCAGCTCCAATGCTTGCTCAGGAAATAGTTCCCGATGGTCCTACTCGCACTAAAGATGATGCCAGGCAAATCTTTATGCAGGACTTTGAAAAGGATTGGGACAAATGGATTGATGACACCATTGATGTCATTACTACCATTGAGTATTACAACCACCCCGGTGATTCAGCTGCAACCAACAACATTGCCAGCTATGTGACTGAGGAAACTCTGAAGCGTGACTCTGTCATTTACATGAAGAACGGTGTAATGACAACCGATGACAAGACTGATATTGCTGGAAAAGCATTCGCCAATGACCAGTACACCATTCTGACCGACCAGGACAACGAACGTAACAGCAAACTTGAAAAGTTCGGTACTGACGGTGGTGAGAAGTATTTCTATTATTCAGCTGATCACAAGCTTGCCAACACTGGCAATGCCTATAAAAGCGGTGTCGTTGACAACTACCGCCGTAACCTGTTCGTACGCGGTATTGACATTGAACCGGAAACATCTTATCGTCTGACTCTTTACCTGAAGGTCAACCAGCCCCTGAAGACTGATGTTGTTCCTACATTCTTTGCAGACGTGATGCAGGGTTATTTCCATTCAGAAAAGCCGTTCCTGAGCACTGTCGAAGATACCAAAGACTGGATGGGCAATCCGTCAAAAACTTTCAACGCTTTCGAGTACAAGCAGACTGAGTTCACAGGTGACTGGGAAAAGGTTACATTCATGACCTATTATAACGGTGACTCTCTTCAGTCTCTCATTTACCATGCTCAGTACTGGTGGAACGGTGACGACTGGAAGTGGAATGTTTATGACGAAACTGGCAAAAAGACCCAGTACTTCTACATCAAGCAGCCCCAGAAGTATTTTGTACGTCTGTCATTTGCTTCAGACAGCACCAATTTCTGTGTTGACAACGTTTCTCTGACCAAGTCATGGATTGGTGGTGTTGAATATTACAACAACAAGATCCGTGTGGACTTTGGTTATGAAACCAACCTGAAGGACCTTGCCAATGCAAAGGTTGCAACAACCAACATTGACGCCATAGAACTTCCCGGTGAGTATTTCCAGGTTCTGGGTTACTATGCTGAAGACGGTGACTGGTATGAGATTCCTATCAATTCTGCCGAATACCACGGTGACGGCTACATGTACATGTGGACAAAGGACGATGAATTTGGTGATCCTATCACATTTGACTACTATGACACAGTTCTTGTAAGCTTCATCAACCCGGTTGATTCTGCTGAACTTGCTCTGAAGTACACCAACAGCAAAATCTATCCTAAGTCAACAGATGCAGAATGGGTTGCTGCCGGCAAGATGGTTCCCAACTTCTACAATGAACTTGCAACACCTAACCCCAATGTGTTTGACGGTGTTTATTCAATGAAGTTCCTGCCCCCAGTAGTTCAGAAACTCGGATTTGAAGACGGTTCATTCCAGCTTCCTGCTACAACCAAGGAACTGAGCTTCAGCTTCTCAAGAGAAGTTGTATGGGAGGAAGGCGCAACTGAGCAGACTGAACATTCAGCTCTTCTGAAGCTTGTCGGTAACGGCAAGACCGAATACTGGTTCCCCAAGAATCATTACAACAATGACTCTACTATCGTATTCGTTCGTCCTGACAAGTACAGCTATGATCTTTCAGGTGACTACACAGTTGAACTGTCACAGATTTGCGGTTACGGAACTGATGATGCAAAGGTTGTAAAGTACAACTATTCATTCGGTGATGTTCCCGCTGCATCAGATCCTGTAAATATCAACTTCAGTGAGTGCGGTACAGAAACTGCATTTGCAAAGAGTTGCAGCGTAGAAGGATTCTCAGTAAGCAAAGCTGTAACCAAGGTTACTGAATTCCCCGGCGCTTACGGCAAGGCTCTTATGTTCGGTCTTTACAGTGTTGACACTGGCGCTTCAAACAATGCAAAGCTGATTTACACATTCCAGCCTGCTGAAAGCGGTACCATGATGATTGAATTCGGTTGGACCGGTTGCAACAAGGGTTCTTATAACGATGACTGCCGTCTGCTTGTCACTGTTCTTGATGCAAATGACAATGAACTTGGCAGCTATGACAATGGTGCAGGTTCAGGCTTCAAGCCAGATGAAGGCGCAGTAGTCAATGAAGTTGCTGCAGGTTCACTTGGCGCAACTGTAACTAAGGGCGAAACCTACAGACTTGTATTCTGCCTGCCTAACGAAGGTGCTTATGGTGGTTCACACAAGGGTGGTCTTGTTCTCTACTACATCAACATGTATTATGGAATGTGCCTTGGCTCACCTTATATTAAGGCATTTGATGACGCTACTGCCAAGCTTGCTGCTACTCTTAAAGCTGCTGAAGCCAATGCTGATAACTACACCGGTATTGTTTACGACGCTTCAGCTTCTGTCCAGAAGCAGTATGCTGACTTCAAGTCATTGAAGGAAACAGCACCTAGCGTATGGAATAAGGTTACTGCTGAGATCAATGATGCCAACACCAAGCTTAAAAATCGCATGGGTGTTGTAGATGCTCTGTGGGCTGCTTGGGATGCTGCTGATCTGAAGGCTTCAGAAACACTCACTGCTGATGAGAAGTTTGCAGGCAACGCTAATTATAATGCTCTGATCAACCTGCTTAAAGAAGTAGATGCATTCATTCCTTGCAATGCTACTGATGATTCAATCAAGGCTATCCAGAAGTCTGTTGAAGATGCATCGGCTGCTCTTGATACACGCAAGGCTCTGATGGATGACTTCAATTCTGAATTGGCAAGAGCTCTTACTGAGATTAATGATAAGAATGCAGTTGTTGACATTGCTGAGTATGCTGAACTCCAGAAGATTTACGCTGAGTTTAAGGATGTCAACATTTATACTACCTCTGATGAAGATCTGACTGCTGCCCGTGATGCTGTCAAGGATGCTACAAACGCTTACGTTTCACAGGTTGCCGCTATGCAGGTTAGAACTGTCCGTCTGAAGGAACTTGCTAAGGAAGCTAAGACAGTCGGTGTTGAATTTGATGAGGCTGTAGCTACTGAATATGCTGCACGCGTTGAAAATGCAAATGATGAAGATCTTGGTCTTGAAAATGTTTACAAGCAGGCTATCAAGGTGGCAATTCTCAAGAAAATTGTTGCTGAACAGTCAGTTGAAAACATCGATCTGACCGGTTTCATCAGGAACTTCAACCTGTATGTGACTGCCAAGGTTATTGAACGCACAGACAAGCAGGTACCTGGTGGCAATTCCGAGGCAGCTGAGGGCTATAACATGCAGCACTCAAAGCACGCTTACAACAGCGGTGATCTGGGTGGCAAGGCTCCTATCTGGGTTATGATTACCGGTGTTCCATACACTGACTTGTATCCAGGCTGGACTGTTAAGTCAACTCAGACTGGTAATGCAATGGTCACTCCTGATGATGCTTCTTATGGCCACTTCAAGGCTGGTCAGTCAATCTTTGACGGTCAGCTTGCTATGGACTGGAACAGTAAGGCTGAACTCTCTACTGTAGTTGAAGATCTGCCCGCAGGTCTGTATAAGGTTGGATTTGACCTGAAGGAAAACACTAATGATGCTACCAAGCTGACTGTTACCGCTGACGGCGTAAGCAAGAGCATTTCTTGCGCAAAAGGTGCTTCCGGTAAGCAGGCAGTTGATTCAGTTATGGTTACTGACGGTTCACTTGATATCTACCTTAACCTGCAGTCAGGTAGCGGTTGGTCAATAGCCGATGACTTCACACTGAACTTTATCAACAAGGTTGATTACGAATATGCAGCAGCTCTTACAGCTGAAGAACAGAAGCTTAGTGAAATGATTACCTTCGTTGATGCATTTGGTGCTGATGCAGCAGTTGAGTACATTGGTCTTGACGGTCGCATGATGACAGCTCCTAAGGCTGGTCAGGTTTCAATCAAGGTTACCAGGAAGGCTGACGGTGCACGTGTTATCGAAAAGGTTCTTGTCAAGTAAGAATTGAGATAATACATCTATAATGGGCCGGCGGAAAGCATTGCTTCCCGCCGGCTTTGTTTTTGGTT
>JAGHSY010000034.1 GCA_018065615.1 Candidatus Colenecus caballi
CAATGACTTCCTGGGGGCAGTATGCGTCGAATGCGTAAACCTCCATGCCGAATCCCTTGGCAATGCGTGCCACGTTGCGCCCTACGTTACCGAAAGCGTGGATACCCAGCTTCTTGCCCATCAGTTCAATGCCCGATGTTCCGTTGTAGAAGTTGCGGACTGCGTAAACCATCAGACCGGCAACAAGTTCTGCCACAGCGTTGGCATTCTGACCGGGAGTGTTCATTACGCATACGCCGTGAGCGGTGGCAGCAGCCAGATCGACATTGTCGTAACCGGCACCTGCGCGGACCACAATCTTGAGCTGCTTTGCTGCATCAAACACCTCAGCGTCAACAATGTCGCTGCGTATGATGATAGCGTCAGCATCGGCTACAGCCTGCAGAAGAGCAGACTTTTCTGTATATTTTTCAAGAAGGGCCAGTTCATATCCGGCATCTTCAACAACCTTACGGATTCCGTCAACTGCAACCTTTGCAAAAGGCTTTGATGTTGCAACCAGTACTTTCATATCTTTATGTCTTTTAAGTCCGATGATAAATTAATGCTGAGCCTCGAATTCCTTCATGCAGGCAATCAGGGCGTCAACGCTTTCCATTGGCAGAGCGTTGTAGCATGAAGCGCGGAAACCGCCTACTGAACGGTGGCCCTTGATGCCTACCATGCCCTTGCCCTGAGCGAACTTCAGGAAATCGGCCTCAAGTTCTGCGTATTCAGGAGCCATAACCCAGCAGATGTTCATGTAAGAACGGTCCTCATCCTTTGCGGTGCCCACGAACAGTTTGTTGCGGTCAATCTCAGTGTACAGTTTTGAAGCACGGGCCTCGGCGCGCTTTGCCATTTCCTTCACACCACCCTGGGCCTTGAGCCAGCGCAGTGATTCCATAGCAGCGTATATGGTGAATGTGGGAGGAGTGTTGAACATTGAACCGTTGTCAATATGTGTCTGATAGTTCAGCATGGTAGGAATGTAACGCTCAACCTTACCCAGAGCATCGTTCTTTACAATCACGAAAGCCATGCCTGAAGGAGCCAGATTCTTCTGTGCGCCGCCGTAAATGCAGTTGTACTTGCTGACATCGATGGGACGTGAGAATATGTCCGATGACATGTCGGAAATGAGTGGTACGGGGCTGTCCAGATCCTTACGGATTTCAGTACCGTAAATGGTATTGTTGGTTGTAAAGTGGAAATAGTCTGCATCGGAGGGAATTTCATAATTCTTGGGGATGAAGGTGTAGTTGGCGTCTGCTGAAGAAGCCACTTCAACGACCTCACCGAAAGCCTTTGCCTCCTTCATTGCCTTCTTTGCCCATACGCCTGTGTTCAGGTAAGCGGCCTTCTTGTTCAGGAAGTTGAAAGGAACACGGCAGAATTCCATGCTGGCACCACCGGCCAGGAACAGGACTGAATAACCCTGAGGAACATCCAGAATTTCCCTGATCAGAGCCTCGGCCTCGTCAACGATTGGCTGGAACTCCTTGGAACGGTGACTGATGGAGAGAAGAGATATACCTGTACCGGCAAAATCATAAACAGCCTGAGCTGACTTCTCAATCACTTCCTGCGGAAGAACGGCAGGACCTGCGCAAAAATTATGCTTCATAATGCTTAAATATGTATTGGTTCTTATTCTTTTTCAATAGTGCCGCAAAGGTACTTCCTTATTTCCTGTCCACCAAATATTTTCATAACAAAAATGCATAAGTTTTCAACGAATATCAAATATTTTGAAAGCAATTATAGCAGTTTTAATAACAATTTGCATTAAATTTTGCATATTATATTTCATTGTGTCATGATTTATCGGACACAATTCTTAAATCTCTAACAAAATGACAGATATCTGATATCCAAAATTCAAGAGCAGCAGGAAATGTTCTTCAGACCAAAAGAGGGCAATTTAAAAAATCCTTATATTTGTAACATATGACAAAACGCATGAAAAAGACTGCTACATTTATCATTATCATACTTTCAGCTATCTTTCAGACAGTTTCAGCCCAAGAGGGCGAACAGCCTCTGCTCACAATAGGTTGTCTGTCAGATTTCCATATTGAAGGCAAATATCTGAACTATGCAAACCCGGAAGAGGCCACAGACATCAGACTCAGGCCATCAACGACCAAAGCCATAGAAGGCATGAAAAAGGAGAATGTCGATATGCTGATTCTTGGCGGCGACTACACAAGCCAGACAACAATTGGACAGGCCAACTGGAATAAAGCCAGAGCGTTGCTAGTTGACACTTTGCACTGCGTTTTCGGCAAAAGACAATACAGACCCGTTGTGTACATTACCGGCAACCATGAGTATCAGGCCCCCGGAGACGCCGGCAACCAATGGTATTCCGGGAAAAGGAACAAGACAAAAACCTGGAATTCAGGAGACTACTACACCTACCCCATGAAAGATGATCTTGGAGAACTGGCTGAAGACGAATGCTTCTATGAAAAAGCCGGAAGCATATCCCTGCTTGCAGCATTCCATTACAACATTCTTGGGATTGACATTGTGGCACTTAACACAGCATCGTGTATATTCAAAGATGCCAGCAGTTATGCCTACACAATGAATTCAGCAAAATGGTGTATAGAAAAAATTGACCGGCTGTATGATGAAAATCCCGATCGGACAGTTTTCTTTGTCGTTCACATTCCGTTCAAGGACAGTAACTCCGTCAATTCCGACAAGGGTATCAAGGGCGAAAGCGGTGTATCGGACTAGCTCAAGAATGGCCTTGCCAGACATCCGGATCTGATCATGCTGTATGGCCACGACCATGGAGGAGACAATGCCATGACACAGACCATGACCTCACAAAGACTGACACGATATGATGTCAACGGCATAAAGACCTATTCAACAGATTCCGTTCATGTCAATGGGACAGAACCTGACCCTGCATACATTTCGCCTTTCAAACCTTTCTTCTGCCTGAAGAACGTTGGCAACGGACTGTATTTGGGCAAGAACGATGATGACAAAGGCAATGACAACAACAACCTCAACATGATGAACGCTCCGACTGAAGTCGTGATTGGTGAGCACGGAGTTACATTTCCCCACAATGGCAAGACATACTACATTTCATGCAATGACCGCAGCAATTTCTCTGCAAAGACCAGTGGCATGAGTTACATTTACGAAGTTCAGGAATCGGACTTGGATTCCAAAAGCATTACAGGTGTCAGGACAGAGTACATGACAGAAGGCCATTACTATATCATTGTCAACAACGGTTCCGCGTTGGGCAACACTCAGATAACCGATTACAGCAACAAACGCATTGTGGGCATCAGACTTGACGGTTATACTGCAGGAAGCGGCAAAATAACTCTGACCGGTTCGAATAACAGGGCTTACATATACAGGTACGAACATGTGACCGAATGCCCTGAACCGTCATTCATATCCATGTTCATGGGCAGTCTGCGCTACTACTCTGACAGTTTCAACCCCAACGGAGGTCTGGAAGACAACCCTGACAAGGACCCTATAATCGTACAGGGGCTTGTCATAAGGCTGTACAGCAACAGGATAGAGTTCAGGATGAAGAATTTCGGAAAATCGGATATTACCAGAAACGGCATCACAATCAGCAGGGATCCGACTCCATATACAATTTTCCGTAAAGTCAGGCTGTATGGCGCAGGCCCGACGTCTGTTCCAGAAATCCAGTCCGATGACAGCACAGGCAAGACCTACAATCTGTCCGGCCTGGAAGTTGATGCGGGACACAATGGACTGACAATCAGCAACGGCAGGAAAGTTCTGGTACGCTGATGGCAATGTCGCTGTCAGATTTCGGCTCAGTGAAAATTTAGTGGGGACACTGTATTTTGCACCGAGAATTCAACTGTTCAAGCGTGATGTTCATCATGGAGCCCTGTAGGCTGGGTGACCCAGGTGCGGTTGTAATTCTCGGCGCAGGTTTAAGCGTATTCTGCGCCGACGGGCTGGAGGTTCATACACCAATGCTGTTCAGAAGCCCTATGGACAGAGTTGCATTTCCAAAGTCCGGTGTCACCAGAGCAATCCTTGAACAAAAAAGCACCGTTATTTGTTCATGGAATTCGGTTGCGCAGAAGACATGTGCCTCAGAAGCCTTGTAAGTGGGGTACCATTTCCAAAGTCGGTGCCACCAGACCAAACCTTGAACAAAAAGGTGCCGTTTTTTGTTCTTGGAATACGGTTTCGCAGAAGACATGTGTCTCAGAAACCTTGTGAGCGGGGTGTCATTTTGA
>JAGHSY010000110.1 GCA_018065615.1 Candidatus Colenecus caballi
CAAGGACGCGCCCAAGCCGGAAGCGCATGCCGAGCCCAAGCCGGAGGCGAATCCGCAAACCAAGCCGTAACCGAAACCTGAGCCCAAGCCGGAACCGGAACCCGAGCCCAAGCCGGAACCGAAACCCGAACCAAAGCCGGAACCGAAACCTGAGCTCAAACCGGAACCTAAGCCTGAACCTGCTCCTGCCAAGGAAGAGGAAGTGTTCAAATTGTCTGCTCCTCAGGACGGCGGTCTGAAAATCAAGACTGTCGGAAAGATTGATCTGGAGGCCATCAACCAGTCAACCCGTCCCAAAAAGAAGTCCAAGGAGGAGAAGAAGAAGGAACGTGAGGCAAAGGAACAGCAGCGCCAGCAACAGCGTCAGCAGTTCAAGGAGAACCTGATGAAGGAAATCAAGCCGGGTGAAGGCGGTCAGCAGAGCGGTGAGCCCCGCAAGAAGAACCGTGTCCGCATCGGAGGTGAAAAGGTGGATCTGTCAAAGGCTGACAGCTACGGGCAGAACCAGCGCGACGGTGACAACCGTGGCGGACAGCAGGGACGTGGCGCCCAGAACGACAGCCGCGGCGGCCGCAACAGCAAGGACCACCGTTTCAACAAGGCTGACAGGAACGATTTCTCAAATGACGATGTAAACCGTCAGATCAAGGATACCTTCTCATCATTCCAGAAGGGCAAGACCAAGTCTTCAAAGTACCGTAAGGACAAGCGTGAGGCCGTCCAGATGCGTCAGATGGAGGCTCTGGAACAGGAAATGGCAGAAAGCAAGGTTCTCAAGCTGACTGAATTCGTGACAGCGAACGAACTTGCCACAATGATGAACATTCCTGTGACCCAGGTCATTGGAACATGTATGAGTGTAGGCATCATGGTTTCCATCAACCAGCGTCTTGATGCCGAAACAATCAATATCGTGGCCGATGAATACGGTTTCACCACAGACTTTGTCAGTGCCGAAGTCGCACAGCAGATCAGTGAGGAGGCAGACCGTGAAGAGGACCTTGTTCCGCGTGCACCTATCGTTACTGTGATGGGACATGTTGACCATGGTAAGACTTCATTGCTTGACTACATACGCAAGTCCAACGTCATTGCCGGTGAGGCCGGCGGCATTACGCAGCACATAGGTGCATACAACGTGAAGCTTGAAGACGGACGTCATATCACATTCCTTGACACTCCGGGTCATGAGGCCTTTACTGCCATGCGTGCCCGCGGTGCACAGGTGACGGATATAGCAATCATCATTGTGGCTGCCGATGACAATGTCATGCCTCAGACCAAGGAAGCCATTGCACACGCAACCGCAGCAAACGTACCTATTGTATTCGCAATCAACAAGGTTGACAAGCCCGCTGCCGATCCTGAACGCATAAAGCAGGAACTGGCACAGATGAACTTCCTGGTTGAGGACTGGGGCGGCAAGTACCAGTCACAGGACATATCGGCCAAGAAGGGCATGGGCGTGCCTGAACTTATGGAGAAGGTGCTTCTTGAAGCTGAAATGCTTGACCTGAAGGCCAACCCGAACCGTAACGCTACGGGTACCATCATTGAATCGTCACTTGACAAGGGCCGCGGTTACATTGCCACCGTGCTTGTATCGAACGGAACCCTGAAGATGGGTGACATTGTGATTGCAGGAACGTCATGGGGCAAGGTCAAGGCCATGTTCAATGAGCGTAACCAGAAACTCAAGTCAGCCGCTCCCGCAGAGCCTGTGCTCATTCTGGGTCTGAACGGCGCTCCACAGGCCGGTGTGACCTTCCACGTTGTGGAATCTGAACGTGAAGCCCGTGAAATTACAGGCAAGCGTGAACAGCTGGCCCGTGAGCAGGGCGTACGTACCGCACAGACACTGACACTTGACGAACTGGGCCGCCGTATCAAGATGGGTGACTTCCATGAACTCAACCTTATTGTAAAGGCCGATGTGGACGGTTCTGTCGAAGCCCTTGGCGATTCTCTCATCAAACTGTCAACAGACAATGTCAAGGTGAACGTCATCCACAAGGCTGTGGGTGCCATATCTGAGAGCGATGTCAGTCTGGCTGCCGCATCGAACGCAATCATCATCGGATTTGATGTGCGTCCTTCAGGTGCCGCCAAGAGAATGGCCGAACAGAATGACGTTGACATACGCATATACTCAATCATCTATGACGCCATTGATGAGGTCAAGGCTGCAATGGAAGGTCTCCTTGCACCCAAGATCAAGGAAGAGGTCACCGCTACCGTTGAAGTCATGGACGTATTCCACATTTCAAAGGTGGGTATGGTAGCCGGATGCCGCGTGCGTGACGGTAAGGTCACACGCAGCGACAAGGCACGCCTTATACGTGACGGCATTGTGATCCACACCGGTGACATTAACGCCCTGAAGCATTTCAAGGACGATGTCAAGGAGGTTCCTGCCGGAATGGAATGCGGTATGAGCCTGGTTTCATACAATGACATAAAGGTTGGTGACATCATTGAGACATTCACCACCACAGAAGAGAAACAGAAACTTTAAGCGTATATGGCAATATTGGACTATGTGATTCTGATTGCCCTTGCATGCGGCTTTATTATCGGCTTCTGCAAGGGGGCTGTAAAACAGGCCTTCAGTC
The DNA here is from genome assembly GCA_018065615.1 of Candidatus Colenecus caballi. GTDB lineage: Bacteria > Bacteroidota > Bacteroidia > Bacteroidales > Bacteroidaceae > Colenecus > Colenecus caballi. Next base: position 2,613 of record JAGHSY010000110.1, read on the forward strand.
TGGGAGGACTCATTCTGGGCATTATTCTGGGCAAGTTCCTTTACAAACCGTTTGCAGGCTTCCTGCAGAATGCAATAAGCATGTCTGACAGAACGGCGCAGATAGTCGGTTTCATAGTCATACTGATTGTCGTACCAATTCTGGCCGGACTGTTGGGAAAACTGCTGTCAAAGGTAATCCGTGCCGCCAATCTGGGCTTTGTTGACAGGGTTCTTGGCGGAGTCCTGGGCTTCTTCATCTGGCTCATTGTCATGGGCCTGACGTTCCAGCTTCTGGATATGGGAGGCCTGACGGACTCCATAGCAGACGGCAGCAAGGAATCCAAATTGTATATGCCCGTCCGCAAGACGACCCAGGCATGTCTGAGCTGGACCTGGAAGAAGGTGCTGGAAACAGGTGAAGACCTGCTGCCGGATTTTTCTGACGGATCCGATGATAAAATGATCTGACGTGAAGGAAACCGATACAGACAACAGTCTTGTAAGGGAAATCAGTGCGGAGAAATACAGGTACGGCTTTACGACCGATGTCCACACCGATGTCATAGACCGCGGTCTGACAGAAGACACGGTGCGTCTCATATCTGAGCGTAAAGGTGAACCGGACTGGATGCTGGAGTTCAGGCTCAAGGCATTCCGTCACTGGCTGACCATGGAGATGCCGACATGGCCGCACCTGACAATCCCTGAGATTGACTACCAGAACATTTCATATTACGCTGACCCCACAGTAAAGAAGCAGGGCCCCAAGTCTGTCGATGAGATTGACCCCCAGGTCATGAAGACCTTTGACAAATTGGGCATACCCCTGGAAGAGCGTCTTGCACTGAGCGGAGGCGTGGCTGTTGACGCGGTCATGGACTCGGTAAGCGTCAAGACCACGTTCAAGCAGACATTGGCTGAGAAGGGCATCATATTCTGCTCAATGGGAGAGGCTGTCCGCAACCACCCCGACCTGATCCGCCGGTATCTGGGCAGCGTGGTGAACTACCGTGACAATTTCTTTGCCGCCCTGAACAGCGCAGTGTTCAGTGACGGTTCATTCGTGTATATTCCCAAGGGAGTCCGATGCCCTATGGAGCTGTCAACCTATTTCCGCATAAACGCGTCAGGTACAGGGCAGTTCGAGCGCACACTCATTGTGGCCGATGATGACAGTTACGTGTCATACCTTGAGGGCTGCACGGCACCCATGCGTGACGAGAACCAGCTGCATGCCGCCATTGTTGAGATTGTGGTGCTGGACCGTGCCGAAGTCAAGTATTCCACCGTCCAGAACTGGTATCCGGGTGACGAGAACGGCAAGGGCGGCGTGTACAACTTTGTGACCAAGCGCGGTCTCCTGAAAGGTGTGGACAGCAAGCTGTCGTGGACCCAGGTCGAGACCGGATCGGCCATAACCTGGAAATACCCCAGCTGCGTGCTGCAGGGAGACGGCTCTCAGGGCGAATTCTATTCTGTTGCCCTGACCAACAACTGGCAGCAGGCCGATACAGGCACCAAGATGATACACCTTGGACGCAACACAAAGAGCACCATAATAAGTAAAGGAATATCGGCAGGACACAGCCAGAACTCATACCGCGGTCTGGTCCGCGTGGCTGAAAAGGCCGATGGCGCGCGCAACTACAGCCAGTGTGACTCTCTGCTGCTGGGTGATGAGTGCGGTGCCCATACCTTCCCTTACATGGACATTAAGAATGAGACTGCCGTGGTGGAGCATGAAGCCACCACGTCAAAGATATCTGAAGACCAGCTCTTCTACTGCAACCAGCGCGGCATTCCTATGGAACAGGCCATCGGACTTATTGTGAACGGGTATGCAAAGGAGGTGCTGAGCAAGCTTCCAATGGAATTTGCGGTCGAGGCCCAGCGCCTTCTGGCCGTATCACTTGAAAATACAACAGGCTGATGAACAATATGCTAGAAATAAGAGATCTGCAGGCATCGGTTGCTGACAAGCAGATACTGAAGGGCATAAACCTGACGGTGAATGCAGGTGAAGTACATGCCATCATGGGACCGAACGGTTCGGGAAAGAGCACCATGAGCAATGTGCTTGTGGGCCATCCCGGCTATACCGTGACAGGCGGTTCGGTCACATTCAAGGGCAAGGACCTGCTTGCCATGCCGGCCGAAGACCGCAGCCATGAGGGACTGTTCCTGTCATTCCAGTATCCGGTCGAGATTCCCGGTGTGAGCATGACCAATTTCATGCGCACCGCAATCAATGAAAAGCGCAAGTACCAGGGGCTGCCGCCCATGGCTCCGACCGATTTCCTGAAACTTATAAAGGAGAAGCGTGACCTTGTGAAGCTTGACGCCAAGTTCATGAACCGTTCGGTCAACGAAGGGTTCAGCGGCGGTGAGAAGAAACGCAACGAGATTTTCCAGATGGCCATGCTTGAGCCGTCACTGAGCATACTTGACGAGACCGATTCCGGTCTGGACATTGACGCCCTGCGCATTGTGGCCGACGGCGTGAACAGGCTCAAGTCACCTGAGACAGCGGTGATTGTCATCACGCATTACCAGCGTCTGCTGGATTACATAAAGCCCGATATCGTGCACGTGCTGTATCAGGGACGCATAATAAGAACCGCAGGCCCGCAGCTGGCGCTGGAACTTGAAGAGCGCGGATACGACTGGGTTATCAAGGAGTTTGAGGAGTCACAGAAGTGATGTTTGAGAAGAACTACATAGAGCTTTTCCAGGAGAACAGGGCACTGGTGGAACGCGGTTCCTCAGGTGTCATGAACGCTCTGCGCGACAGGGCTCTGGAAAGCCTTAAGACATACGGACTTCCGTCAAAGAAGCTGGAGGAATATCTTCATACTGACGTGTCGGCGTGGTTCGAGCCGGACTGGGGCATGAACCTGGCCCGCCTGGACATGCCTGTTGACATGGCGCAGGCTTTCAGATGCAACGTGCCAAATCTGAGCACGCTCATGTATTTCCTGGCCAATGACAGTTATGCCGAATCCCATTCCGCCAGCCGCGTGTTGCCAGACGGCGTGATTGCCGGAAGCCTTAAGGAGATATCGGACTCGAATCCTGAACTGGTTTCAGAATATTACGGCCGACTGGCAGACCTTGACAAGACTGGAACTGCCGCTTTCAACACCCTGTTCGCGCAGGACGGCTTCATGGTCTATGTGCCTGACGGCGTGTGTGTGGAAAAGCCGCTCCAGCTGGTAACGCTGCTGCAGTCAAAGGTGGACCTGCTGGTCAACCGCCGCATTCTTGTGGTGCTTGGCCGTGGCGCACAGCTAAAGATGCTGCTCTGTGACCATGCATTGTCGGCGAACAGTTTCCTTTCCACACAGGTTATAGAGGTGTTTGCCGGTCAGGACTCCCGCTTCGAACTATATGATCTGGAAGAGACGCACACGCGCAACCACAGGGTCAGTGAACTTTATATCCGTCAGGAGGCCGGCAGCTGGGTTCATGCTGACAGCATAACGCTGAACAACGGCAGTACCCGCAATTCGTCCTTTGTGACACTGGCCGGACGCGGAGCAAGTCTGTCACTGAACGGAGCAGCCATTGCTGACAGCAGCCAGCATGTTGACAATCTGACATTTGTCGATCACAGGGAACCGGACTGCACCAGCAGCGAACTGTTCAAGTATGTGCTTGACGGACAGTCAACAGGCGCATTTGCAGGCAAGGTCCTGGTCCGTCCCGGATCACAGCGCACCGTTTCACAGCAGACCAACCGCAACATATGCCTTACGCGCCAGGCCCGCATGTTCACGCAGCCGCAGCTTGAGATTTATGCCGATGACGTCAAGTGCAGTCACGGATCGACCGTGGGGCAGCTTGATGACAATGCAATGTTCTACATGCGTCAGCGCGGCATATCAGAAAAGGAGGCACGTATGCTGCTCATGCTGGCATTTGTGGCCGAGGTCATCGGAATGGTGGAACTTGACGCCCTTCGTGACCGTCTGACAAGACTTGTAGAGAAACGTTTCCGCGGTGAGCTTTCACAATGTGAAGGCTGCCGGGCATGCAGGTAAAAGTTATGATTGACGTAGAGAACATACGCAGGGATTTCCCAATTCTGAGCCGTACGGTATATGGCAAACCGCTGGTCTATCTGGACAACGCTGCCACCACCCAGAAGCCCCGGTGTGTCATTGATTCAATATCCGATGCATACTGCAATGTGAACGCAAACGTCCACCGCGGCATCCATTTCCTGTCACAGCAGGCTACGGACATGATGGAGGCCGCCCGCGAAAAGGTGCGCGCATTCATAGGTGCAGAGAGTACACAGGAAGTAATCTTTACCCGCGGAACAACTGAAAGTTTCAATCTTCTGGCAAGCTCATTCTCTCAGACATTCCTGAAAAAGTCCGATGAAATCATCATTTCCGGCATGGAACACCACAGTAACATTGTTCCATGGCAGATGCAGGCTGAAAGGATAGGGTTCTCAATAAAGGTGATTCCCGTTCTGGATAACGGCGAACTGGATATGGATGCTCTGAAAGGCATGATATCGGACCGAACCCGCCTGATCAGCGTGACTCATGTGTCAAATGTGCTGGGTACGGTGAATCCCGTGCGTGAGATCATCGGACTTGCACATTCCCATGGCATTCCTGTTGCCGTTGACGGCGCTCAGTCTGTGCCTCACATGAAGATAGACGTTCATGACATGGACGCGGACTTCTATGCGTTCAGCGGTCACAAAATCTACGGTCCCACCGGCATAGGCGTGCTGTACGGCCGTCGTGAACTGCTGGAACAGATGCCTCCCTACCAGGGCGGCGGCGAGATGATTAAGCGCGTCACCTTTGAACGCACCACATATAACGAACTGCCGTTCAAGTTCGAGGCCGGAACACCGGATTACGTGGGCTCCATTGCGCTGGCCAGGGCTCTGGACTACGTTGGCGGCATAGGATTGGATAACATTGCAGATTACGAGCATACGCTGTGCGACTATGCTGTGGAGCGTCTTTCCTCCATACCGGGCATGCGCTTCATAGGCCGGTCCGCCTCACGCAGCGGAGTCGTGTCATTCCTTGTCGGTGATATCCATCCGTCTGACATGGGCACTCTGCTGGACCGTCTTGGCATTGCAGTACGTACAGGCCACCACTGTGCCGAGCCCCTGATGCAGCGTTTCGGCATTCCCGGCACCGTGCGCGCATCGTTCTCATTCTATAATACAAAGACAGAAATTGACAGTCTGGCCGATGGCGTGCAGCGGATTATCAATATGTTTTAGTATATTTGTCCCAGGATTAATGACATTTTGAAAAATATAGTTATGAAAAAACATTTGTTCAGTATGTTAGCAATGGCCATGTGCGCCGTTGTAATGGTATCTTGTAATAAGGACGATGACAGCAAGTCTGAAGAATCAAATGCTTATCTGACACTTCAGGAGCAGCAGACCATCTTCTCTCAGGCAATCAACCAGCTTGCTGACGCTGTTGACTTTTCAGGCATCCTGCCTGCATATGATTTCTTCATGAGTCTGCATGAAGGCCAGTATAGAATTCTGGATCAGAACATTGTCAAGTCTCTGAAGCAGGATTCGGCATGGAACAGTAACTTTACTGAATTCCGTGAGCAGCTGGCTAATGATTCTGCCTGCTTTGCCGATTTCAGCAAACTTTATTTCAAGGCCGAGTTCTCATCTGTTGATACAGTCATAGATGACACTGTAAATATGATTATTCCCGTGCTTACCAAGGTGACTCCCAACAAAGACTGCGCCCAGCTGATACTCAATGTCAAAGGCCAGACCATTGACATCAGAGTTGCCGGAGAAACGGATAAGCTGACAACAATTGAATTCGATTCAAATAAGACCTCTGAAAGTGGCACTCTGCTTGGACAGAAACAGGAGCAGTACATTTTCCCGCAGCAGTCCAGCGTAGAAGTCCTGTTTAACAACCAGACACTGGTGGCTTTGGACCTGGATATTGACACAGACCTGAAGGTTAAAGCCGATGTTGTCGTTGACAACTATGGTGATGAATCAAAAGACCTTTCATTCTTACTGACAAAGTTTGACCTTGGTCTGAACGGACAGGTTGCTGACATGAAGTTCAATGCTTCTGCCAATTATGACGGAGAGAAGGGAATCAAGGCCGTGCTTAAGTCAAAAATGGACAACATTGAGCTGATTGACGCCACATTCACTCTTGATGCAGCAATGAAGGAAGTTCTTGCCGACCCGTCATCGGGCACTCTTTCCGCATGGGCATTGAATTATGAAAAGTTGCGTTCAATTGGAACCAGACTGTCACTCATGAACCAGAATGTGACATTTGACGGACAGATCAGGAATCCGATGGAGAATTCCAAGATGACTTCACTGATAGCAGAACTGATGAGCGCCGATTCAATTACAGAAGAGCTCTCGTTGAAGCTTATTGAAAATATTGCTCCGTATATCACTGCAGACTGCTATTTCAAAGGTTACAGAAATCCGCAGGCAAGTCTTGCCTTCCTGTACTCAGACAGCCTGAAAACAATAGATCTTGTTACTGAACTTATGGAGAAGGCTATGCAGCTTGAAAAAGGTGATATCCGTCAGCTGGCTATGGAGGCTTCCCTCGCTGCTGCCATAGTTGCCGCTATTATAGACGAAGCCGGAATATATCCTGCAATACAGATCCACAATCCGGAATCATTTGTCAGCATTAAGGAATATCTGAGCGGAATAGATTTCGTAAGCGGTGCCATGACTGTTTATCAGAAGTTCAATGAGGCTTTCGGACAGCTGGTGGAAATCATCAAGACCGCAATGGGAACTGTATCAGACAAATAAAACAGTTTCCTGTCGAATACATGGGGGGGTGGCCGACAGGCCGTTCCCCCTATTTTTACGTCTGTTTTTTGTTCATCGGACTTGTTAAATTTGTACCTTTGCACCCGAAATTTTTTGGAAGGATTAAAACTCAATAATATGAAAAAGAAAGCATTACTCATGATTCTTGACGGCTGGGGCATAGGAAACCAGTCAAAGGCCGATGTCATCTACAACACTCCGACCCCCTATATGGATTATCTGAATGCCAGCTATCCTCATGCACAGCTTCTTGCAAGCGGTGAGAACGTTGGTCTGCCGGACGGTCAGATGGGCAATTCTGAGGTAGGTCACCTGAACATAGGCGCAGGCCGCGTGGTGTATCAGGACCTGGTCAAGATCAACCGTGCCATTGCTGACGGTTCTATTCGCCAGAATAAGGAGATTGTGTCTGCATACAGCTATGCAAAGCAGACCGGAAAGAAACTGCACCTTATGGGTCTGGTTTCAAACGGTGGCGTACATTCATCACTTGAGCACCTGTTCTGCCTGTGTGACATTGCCCGTGAATACGGTCTTGACAATGCATACGTGCACTGCTTCATGGACGGCCGTGACACTGACCCCAAGAGCGGCAAGGGCTTTATTGAGCAGCTTGTAAAGCGCGGTGACAAGGTGGCATCAATCATAGGACGCTATTATTCAATGGACCGCGACAAGCGTTGGGAACGCGTAAAGCTTGGTTATGACCAGCTTGTCAAGGGTGAAGGCCGCAAGGTTTCAGACATGGTCAAGGCTGTTGAGGAGTCATACGCTGAAGGTGTGACCGATGAATTCATGAAGCCCATTGTCAATGATGCATACGACAGCCGCATTGGGGAAGGTGATGTAGTGATTTTCTTCAATTTCCGCAATGACCGCGCCAAGGAGATGACAATTGCCCTGACACAGAAGGACATGCCTGAAAATGAAATGCATACCATTCCCGGTCTGCAGTACTACTGCCTGACTCCGTATGACGCATCATTTACCGGCGTGCACATACTGTTTGACAAGGAGAACGTGAACAACACTCTTGGCGAATATGTTTCATCAAAGGGTCTCAACCAGCTGCACATTGCCGAGACTGAAAAGTACGCCCACGTGACATTCTTCCTGAACGGCGGCCGTGAGACTCCGTATGACAATGAAGACCGCATACTGGTTCCTTCACCCAAGGTAGCCACTTATGATCTGCAGCCTGAAATGAGCGCATATCTGGTCCGTGACAAGCTGGTTGAAGCCATCGGAACAGACAAGTATGATTTCATTGTGGTGAACTTTGCCAATGGTGACATGGTCGGTCACACCGGCGTATATGAGGCAATTGAGAAGGCTGTCGTTGCAGTTGACGCATGCGTGCATGATGTGATTGAAGCTGCCAAGGCCCATGGCTATGAGGCAATCATCATTGCTGACCACGGTAACGCTGACAACGCTGTCAACGGTGACGGCACTCCCAATACCGCACATTCACTGAATCCTGTTCCTGTCATCTATGTGACAGAGCGCAAGGATGCAAAGGTGGGCAACGGCATTCTGGCCGATGTGGCTCCCAGCATTCTGACAATTATGGGTCTTGAGATCCCGGCCGAAATGACCGGCAGGAACCTGTTGTCATAAATTATTCTTACTGTCTTATTCCGACCCCGGGAGCCGTTTCCGGGGTTGGTTTTTCGTTTTGTCTGCTATGAAGCTTATTCCCGTATACCGATGGAACAGGAGCATGCTCAATTTCAACAGAAAGAGCGTCAGACTGTCCAATCAGCCCTGGTTCCAGGGCGTCCTGCTGCTTGTTTGCGTAATCATTGCAATGGTTCTGGCCAACCTGCCTGCCACTGCTGACCTGTACCGCTCCATTCTTGAGACGGATCTGTACATTCATCTGAAAAGCCCCAATGGCCATGTCGATGTGGTGTTCCCGCATGACATGACCATAGAGAAACTTATCAATGACATTCTCATGGTGGTGTTCTTCTTCACCGTGGGACTGGAAATAAAGCGTGAAGTGGCTCATGGTGAACTGTCATCGCTCAAAAAGGCTCTGCTTCCAATCATTGCCGCATTCGGAGGTGTCATCATGCCGGCTGTCATATATACCATAGTAAACCATGGCACACCGGCTGCATCGGGCTGGGGAATTCCTACTGCGACAGACATTGCGTTTGCTGTCTGCATCCTGTCTGTCCTTGGTGACAAAGTGCCCATTTCACTGAAGGTTTTCCTGACGGCTCTGGCCATTGCCGATGACCTGATTGCCATTCTTGTCGTGGCTATCTTCTACGGCGGTCACATCAATATCCTGCTGCTGGGCATTTCATTCGTGGTGATTGCGTTCGCGCTTCTTCTCAGACGCTGGGGACAGCAGCATATCTGGGTGTACCTTATGCTGGCATTCATTGTCTGGGTGCTCTTCTACTATTCCGGCACCCATGCTACAATGTCAGGCGTGGTCATGGCGTTCATCATTCCGTCAAAGCCGCGTTACCAGAGGGCATACGTGCTGCACAAGATCAAGTTCTTCTCTCAGAAACTGGTGAATTATGACCAGATTGATGATGAGACTATGTTCCCCAACGGACCGCAGCGTCATTTTCTGCGCAGCATACAGCGCACTGCTTACGGTTCACTGAACATGAGCTACAGGGTGGAACATGCACTTTCACCTTGGGTCAATTTCCTTATTATGCCCATTTTCGCGCTTGCCAATGCCGGTGTCGGGATTCCTGATCTCAGTTATTTCAACATTTTCAATACAGCAGGCGCAGCGGGTGGGGTCGGACTTGGAATTTTCCTGGGTCTTGTCCTTGGAAAGCCGCTTGGCATTACCCTGTTCAGTTTCCTGGCAATAAAGACCAGGGTATGCGAAATGCCGGAAAAGTCAAACTGGGCAATGTTCTTTGCCGTGGCCTGTCTGGGCGGCATAGGATTCACCATGTCAATCTTTGTCGATACGCTTTCATTTGGCGGAACCATGGCTGTGGAACAGATGCGCAACGCAGGAAAGATTGCCATCCTTATGGGATCTGTCGGAGCAGGAATCCTTGGCTCCCTGCTCATTTCGCTGGTGGCCGGATTCAGAAAGTGAGTCCGCTTACATTCCGCGCGCCTTGTAGATGCGCTCCTTGGCCTCGTTAATTTCCTGGAATTTCTTTTCAGCGGCCAGACGTACGTCTTCACCCAGGGCCTGGACACGGTCCGGGTGGTGTTTGAGCGCCATCTGCTTGTATGCCTTGCGAACTTCGTCATCGGTGGCGTCAGGTGAAACGCCAAGCACCTTGTAGGCATCGTCAAGCGAACTGCCTCCAAGCCCCAGCATCTGGTCCACATCGGTGTCAGACAGCCCCATTGCCATGGCATCGGACTTGATGACCGTTATTTCAGACTGGTCAACGCGGCCGTCAGCCTTGGCCAGACTGACCAGATAAGCCACCAGCTGCAGGCGCTGTTCAAGAGTCATGACACCTGCAATCTGCCGGCAGCAGTCATTGATCTGGCTGCGCCACCAGGCGTCTCCCTCAATCTTGCGCTTTTCAAACAGTTTGCGTATTATGCTGTCGCCTTCCTCAGCGGCCTGCTGGCCGAAATTCTGATTGAGGAAACGGCGCATGGTCTCCATTTCGCTGTGCATTATGCGTCCGTCGGCCTGTATTACATCGGCTGACAGAACCATGAGCGAGAACAGGAATCCGTTGCGTGTTCCAGCCGCTGAGTCCGATACAGACGCAGTGCGTGTGGCGGAACCGTCTGCAATTCTGTCAACGATTGAACCTAATGCAAATCCGGCAAGTGCGCCCAGCGGACCGCCGGAGAGCAGTCCGAGAAAGCCTCCAATCCATTTGATTTTCGACATGTTTCCTTTAATGAAAAACAGCCGTCAAATCAGGCGGCTGTCTGCTGGTGTTTCGTCGCGGATTCGAACCGCGGACCTCTTGCGTGTGAAGCAAGCGCTCTGAACCGGCTGAGCTAACGAAACGTCTGCTTATGAAAGCGACAGCAAAGATACACCTTTTTCTTATTCCTCACGTATCTGTCCAAGAATTTCATCACAGGACCGTATTACGGAACGGTGCATCTTAAGGCCGACGAATGCGCCTATGGCAAGACCGGCCAGCGCACCGGCTGACATGATTATGCCTATGGTCTTGTCTTCTGCGGGTGCGTTGACAATGCATTCGGTGCAGAACCATGAGCCCCAGAACAGGACAATGACAATGCCGTATTTCATCCATCCCAGATAATCTTCCTTCAGCTTGCGTATTATGACGGTGACCTGCTTCAGGTTCTTCATCATTGTCTCCCGGTTAATGTTGCGGTGCATTTTCCAGGTGAAATAGTCACAGATCAGCATCAGGATGACAGTGAATGCCCGGAAATAGTTTGAAAAACCCAATTTCCCGAAAGAGAATATGGCGGCCAGAATGACCAACAGCGAACAGATTATGCTGGTCCATGCCTGGCGGTTTATTCTGTTGAAGTTGAACTTCATGACTTTCCTGATCAGCCGGTCGTTGATGATGTTTTCCGTTTCCAGCTTCTCTTTCAGGATACTTATCTGTGAGCGCATTTCTTCAAATGCATCAATCTCCCTGTTTTCCATACATGTCCGATGTTAACCGTTTGACATTTCCATGAGGCGCTGTCTTATCCTGAACAGCTTGACACCGACGTTCTGTGCGGTTATGCCTACAATGGCTCCAATCTCTTCGTAACTCATGTTCTCCAGCCACAACAGCACCAGAGCTCTGTCAACCAGATCCAGCTTTCCTATGCGCTTGTATAGCTGACGGACCTGTTTTGACCCCTCATCGGAATCGGAAAACAGGTTGGCATTCATGTCAAGTGGAATCTTTTCGCCCTCACGCTTCTTCTTGCGGTCCGATGATATGCATGTGTTAAGGGCAATTCTCCATATCCAGGTTCCGATTTTTGATTCGCCGCGGAATGAATCGAAGCCCTTCCAAAGGTTGATGAGCACATCCTGAAACAGGTCTTCAACCTCATCGGGATCCTTTGAGAACATATAGCACACGGTATAGACGGTACTTTTATGTTCCGCAATCATTCTGGTGAACTCTTTTTCTCTTTCTTCCATCTTGGAGGACAGGTTACATTGGTTTGACGTGGAGAGTACGGCGTTTATTACAGAAAGGTCACCAATATTTTATTTCACGCTGAATGACTTCAACCGGAAGGACCTTGAAGTTGAAAGTCCTGGCCTCTGTCCAGTTGCCGTGGTCGTCAAATCCGAAATACTGGTATGTCAGGGTGTCATCGGCCTCTCCGTTATTGATTACCACTTTTTGGATTATGTTGCCGTTTTCATCGAACAGGTTCTTTTCAACTGTGGTGTTCCCGTTTTTGGGGTCAACAGAAACGATTTTCTTTGGAAGTCCGTTGTGGTCAGTCACGGTAATGCTGCGCTGTGTTTCAACGCCGTCCTCCTTTACGGTGGACTTGTGCCGGCGCAGGAATGATGATTCGTGCACAGTCATGACCGTGCTGGCATTTCCTATGGTCTTTTCATATCGGGTCGTGCCGCCGTCCTTTGAAAGGAATCTGAGCCGTGATACGGTCTTTCCGCCCGATTTCAGGGTGCTCTGGACGCAGATGTCACCTGAAAACCGGTTCTCCGTTTCGCGCTCAATGCGTTCAGTGTTGTCCATGACGGCCGATGCTATCTCATGCCCCTGAAAGTCATACATGGCGGAATTGATATAGTATATGTCCGATTCCGTCAGGCCGGCGTGCCACATTTCAGGCATCATGTGCCAGATCTTCACTTCCTGGACACGGCCTTTCATTCCACCGAAAGGCGGTTCCATGTATGGCTTGGAGCATGATACCAATGCCAGGCATGCAATTGCGGCAAGCAGTTTTCCCTTCATATTATGTTCTGTTTTTTCATTTCCTGTACTGTGGTCTCAAGTTCATCGTACCAGTCCTGTCCGAAACGCCTTATCAGGGGTTCCTTAAGGCATTTGTAAACCGGTATTCCAAGCCTGTGCCCTTTGATCCGTGCGGCCTGGCAGACATCCCACCTGTCATAGTTCAGTCCCCAGTAACTGCCAATCCTTTTGACGCGTATTGGGTAGAGATGGCATGATACAGGTTTGAGAAATCCGATGCGTCCGTCGCGGCAGGCCTTTTCAATGGCGCAGTAGCAGCAGCCGTCATCACCGTGTACAGTGAACACGCAGTCCCTGCCGTTCACTATCGATGTCACCAGTTCACCTTCTGGGTCAGGGTAGGCTACGCCCTGCTGTTCTATTACCTGCCGGGCTTCAGGGGACAGGTCATCCCAGATGACCGGCAGTATTTCTTCAATCTGAGCAATCTCACCGGCTGTTACAGGGGCGCCTGCGTCACCTTCAATGCAGCACTGGCCGTGACATTTCTTCAGGTCACAGCAGAATTCACTGGTAATTACGTCAAATGATACAATGGTGTCCTGAATCTGAACCATTTCCCGCCTGTTTTTTCTTGTGGCAAAAATAATCTATCTTAGCGGAATCAAACGATACTTATGTCATTTTCTTTACTGACAGTACTTGCCGTAATAATCGGACTGGTGGGAATAGCCGGCTGTTTTCTGCCTGTTATTCCCGGCCCGCCCATTAGCTGGTGCGGCCTTCTGGTGGCTTATTTTGCCCGTCTGCAAGCCGGAAGTGACAATCCAATTACCCGCACCTGCCTGTTTGTGTGGCTTGGCATAACCGTTGTGGTGACCATACTTGATTATGTGGTACCGGCTGCTGTGACCAGGCTTGCCGGCGGTTCAAAGGCGGGCGGCCGCGGTGCTCTGGTGGGCATGATTCTTGGCATATTCTTCACTCCGCTGGGCATGATTCCGTGCAGTCTGCTGGGTGCCTTCCTGTGTGAACTCATTGTTGAGGACAAGCCCGCGGGCCAGGCTGTGAAGTCTTCACTTGGCGCTTTTGCCGGTTTCCTTCTGGGTACGGGCATGAAACTCATCGTTTCCGCGACCATGATGTATTACATTCTGTTCTGAAGATTTCTTTTGTGTAATTATTTTAACTTTGTGCCAGAAACAGGATATTCTTTTCAAGACATTACATTAATTACTATCAATATGAAAAAACAGATTCTTCTTGTGGCAGCGGTTCTTACTTCGCTGACTTGTTTCGCCCAGTTCCCGGGCGGTGGTTTCGGTGGCGGTTTCCCAGGTGGCGGAATGCCAATGGGCGGCTTTGGCGGTTTTGGCGGCGGCATGCCAGGTCTTGGCGGCGACCAGAGTTCACAGACCCAGGCCGAGTATTCGGAGAAATTCGCTGACATTGACTACGTTGGTGACGGTCAGGTATATCACAAGTGTGACATCTATCTGCCAAAGGAAGTCAAGGACAAATATCCCGTAGTGGTTCACATTTACGGCAGCGCATGGGGCAGCAATTCATCAAAGGGTGCCGCTGACATCAATACCATCTGCGCAGCTCTGCTCAAGGCCGGTTACGCAGTGGTATGTCCAAACCACCGTTCAATCAGTGACGCCAAGTGGCCCGCTCAGGTCAATGACATCAAGGCCGTCATCCGCTTCATCCGCGGCAACGCAGCCAAGTACAAGTTCGACACATCATTCATTGCAACATCGGGCTTCTCGTCAGGCGGTCACCTGTCAGCAGTCACAGCCCTTTCAAACGGCGTCAAGATTGGCAAGCGCGGCACGGCAGAATATGACATTGAAGGCAATCTGGGTGAATACACCAAGGAATCAAGTTATGTGAACGCATTCTGCGACTGGTCAGGTCCCACGGAACTGCTGCAGATGGAATGCGGCAACGCAATGGTGTTCGGCGCCCCGGGCAACACCCCAGAAGAACAGCTCCTCGGACTTAAGAAGGCCGATGCCGGCACAGAGGACAATTTCATGCTGCTGAGCGCATCGGGCTATCTTGACAAGGACGATGTTGCCGGCTACATGTTCCACGGTGATGCCGATCCCATTGTCGCATCATGCGTCAGCCAGTTCCTGTATGACCAGATGCAGAAGATGGGCGTTGAGAGTTACATTCTGCGTGAGCCTCAGGGCAGCCATGGCATGGGCATGTACAGTGAAGACAACCTCAGCAAGATGGTCGAATTCCTGAATGCACAGCGCGCAAAGGCATCAAAGAAGTGAACCATTTGACTAAATGAATCAAAAAGCGGGCTTTCGGGTCCGCTTTTTTCGTGTCCTCTCTTGCAGGTTCGGGAAATTGGTGTACCTTTGCACCGCCTGATCCTTTAGCTCAGTTGGTTTAGAGCGCTTGCTTGACAGGCAAGAGGTCAGCAGTTCAAATCTGCTAAGGATCACGAAAACCCCCGTCAGGAGTATATCTGGCGGGGGTTATTGTTTTATAACCGAAAATCTGTGCCCCATACAACAAACTGAATGGGCCCCATGCGGGCACATATCTTTGGTAAGATTATGTGCTACATCGGGCTCAGGCTTCAGTTTTGCTGTAGTATTTCAGACCTGACTGTTAAGTTTCCCGAGACTTAAGTCGTCAGCAAAACGTCAAGCTTGACGCCTAAAAACAAAATGTCCGGCTGCAGTATGGACTGCAACCGGGGCAAAGTTATGAAACTTTTTCCAACGGGCAACACTGCGGCGGTGAATCCGCGACAGCCCCGAACATTACCGGACGCCTCTCTCTGACAGCTTTCAGACAAGGGCTTAACTCTGGTACAATGAAAAAGCGGAAGCGTTTCCGCCTCCGCGTGTATTTGTTCCTTACTCAAAAAATCACTATTTCTTCTTGTTCAATTCTTTGACCTCCCAATGGCCATTCTGTGTCCATCCTATCCACGTGATTTCATAAGATTGACGCAGACACCTCAAGTCTCTTTTCAAAGTGGTCAGTGATATTTTGAACTGAGCCGCCAGTTCTTCTTTGCTGATTGTCGGTTTCGCAATCATCGTTTCAAGCAGTCCGCGGTATCTCTGAACAAGTTTTTCATGGGGGCCACTTTGGGGGCCACTTTGTAAATCGGTATTGTCAATATCTTTATTATCAATTAGATATTGGGGGCCACTTTGGGGGCCATTTGCATTGGTCCTCTTCCTCCAGATAATGGATATGAAATGGTTCTGTTCCTGTTTGTATTCAGGTGCAGGGAGTCCGGCTGCAGTACGGACTGCAACCGGGGCAAAGTTATGAAACTTTTTCCAAGGTGCAACACTCCTGGGGTGTAGAGGCTTGCATCCTCTTATCAAGGCATTGCTGATCATGTTGGCTGTTCTCGTTGGATTACTGCTATTATTTGGTTTAGCCAAAGGTGTAGTTGAGCCCAGTGTTGTAGTTGAGTGAATCCAACGTACCAAACAATCATTATAAAATGAGCAAAGATCACTCGGGTAATGAACGAAACGTATTTTTTTTCATCCGAATACTCATGTATGTTTTGTGCAATAACGGAAGAATTCTTTGGATATATAAAGCAAATTGCATTATATTTGCATTACAAAGGTAAAATCAAAGAAAATGGCACTATCTACAGTTACAATTCGCGTGGACGATACGCTTAAAAACAATTTCAATAATCTCTGCGGGCAGTTCGGACTTAGCAATACTGCCGCATATACTTTGTTCATGAAAGCGGTTGTCCGTGAACGCCGGATTCCATTTGATATCAGGATTGACTCTGATGAAGAGATCAGAGCTAAAGCGGTCAGTGCCTTTGCCCAGATGAG
>JAGHSY010000071.1 GCA_018065615.1 Candidatus Colenecus caballi
CGAGGGATTCGAACCCCCGAACCCGTGCCATAACGAACGGTAGTGAGCGTTTTCGCGGAGCGAAATAAAAAAATGTCAGTTGGCCTTCACGGGTCCGGATGATATAAAAAAAAGAAAGCTCCAAATAGGAACTTTCTTTGCGGAAGAAGAGGGATTCGAACCCCCGGACCCGTGAAGGTCAACGGTTTTCAAGACCGCCGCATTAGACCACTCTGCCATCCTTCCAAACCCTAACCGGATGTCTCCCCGACTAAAGCGGTGCAAAGGTGGATAATTTTTTTTGAAACTACAAGAGAGAACCAACTTTTTTGATTTCTTTTGCAAAAAAATTCCGGCGCCATGATATATCCAGACAATTTTGAACAGAAAACCGGCTTTGACGAGATCAGACAGATGCTCGCAGACCGCTGTGTCTGTTCTCTGGGTGTCCAGCTGGTTCAGGAAATGCAGTTTCAGACAGACTTTCAGGCTGTTGAAACACCGCTTGACCAGACCATGGAATTCATGCGCATACTCCAGGAAGGCAAATCATTTCCTGACCAGAATTACCATGATCTGCGGGAAGCCCTGTCGCGCATTAAAGTGATAGGCACCTGGCTTGATGAAGCCGAACTCCTGTGCCTTTGGCGTTCGCTTGAGACAATAAGCGGAATAGTCGAATTCCTGAACCGGGAGGAGAATCAGGGTCTCTACCCCAACCTGAGCGTTCTTGCCGAAAGCGTGGCCGTATTTCCCACAATCACGCAGGGCATAAGCCGCATACTGACCAAATTCGGCAAGCTCAAGGACAACGCATCGCCGGAACTGTACCGCATTCGTATGGACCTGACCAATACGTCATTCAGCATTTCACGTATTCTGAACGGCATTCTGAAACAGGCCCAGACCGATGGTTACGTTGACAAGGATGCCGCTCCCACCATGCGCGACGGCCGTCTGGTGCTGCCGGTAGCCCCAGGACTCAAGCGCAAGATACGCGGCATTGTCCATGACGAGTCCGCATCGGGCAAAACCGTTTTCATTGAACCGGAAGAGGTCGTTGAGGCAAACAACCGCATACGCGAACTTGAGGCCGATGAAAAGCGTGAGGTCATGCGCATACTGGTGGCATTTACAGATACCGTCCGACCTGAAATACCGTCTATTCTTGAATCATACGCCTTCATGGCGCAGATTGACTTCATACGTGCCAAGGCCCGTCTTGCCATAGACTTTGACGCATGCAAGCCCATTCTTGAGCACAAGACCATAGTTGACTGGGTACAGGCAGTTCATCCGCTGCTCAGGCAGTCACTGGCCAGACATGAGAAGAGCGTGGTGCCTCTGGACATCGAACTTGACACCAAGAACAGCATACTGCTTATTTCCGGTCCGAATGCAGGCGGAAAGTCCGTGTGTCTGAAGACCGTTGGTCTGCTGCAGTACATGTTGCAGTGCGGAATTCCCGTTCCAATGCGGCCAAACAGCCACGCCGGCATCTTCAAGAGCATCTTCATTGACATAGGTGACGAACAGAGCATTGATGACGACCTGTTAACCTACTCCAGCCACCTGCTCAACATGAAGAACATGATAAAGCATGCTGATAACCGCAGCCTGATTCTGATTGACGAATTCGGCAGCGGGACCGAGCCCAACATTGGCGGTGCCATAGCCGAGGCCGTGCTCATGCGTTTCAACCGTAACCGCGTATTTGGAATCATTACCACCCACTATCAGAATCTGAAACATTATGCGGACAGCAATGAAGGCATAAAGAACGGTGCCATGCTCTATGACCGCCATCTCATGCAGCCGCTGTACATTCTTCAGATTGGCAATCCCGGCAGTTCGTTTGCCGTTGAGATAGCACGCAAGATAGGTCTTCCGGAAGATGTCATAGAAGACGCGTCACAGATTGTGGGGCGTGATTACATCAATGCGGACAAGTATCTCCAGGACATTGTCCGTGACAAGCGTTACTGGGAAAGCAAGCGCCAGAATGTGCATCAGCTTGAAAAGCAGCTTGACCAGCAGATAGAGCAGCACAGGACGGAACTGGAATCACTTCAGAAGGAACGCAAGTCAATCATACGTGAAGCCAGGGAAAAGGCCGACCAGCTTATCCAGGATTCGAACGCCATGATTGAAAACACCATACGTACCATCAAGGAAGCACAGGCCGATAAGGAACTGACACGTCTGGCACGTCAGGAACTGACCGAATTCAAGGACACTCTTGAAATCAAACAGGAGGACAGCGCCAAGGAACAGCAGATTCTGAAAAAAATGGAGCAGATACGGCAGAGTCAGGAGCGCCGGAAACGCCGCAAGGCTGAGAAGAACAGCGCCGTTACAAGGCAGGTGCCCTCTTCGCTGCAAGAACCATCGCCGCAAGTTACTGAAGGTCAAATATTTAAAGTTGGAGACACAGTCCGATTGGCTGGACAGACATCGGTGGGTGAAGTCGTTGCTGTCAAGGGAAGTGACATTACTGTAGCATTCGGACAAATATCCAGTACACTTAAATCAAACCGTCTGGAACATTGCAAGCGTGACAGCAGGAATGAACAGCCGAAGGTTGCCACATATATCAGCAAACAGACTCATGATGACATATACAACCGCAAGCTTGCCTTCAAGCCCGATATTGACGTGCGCGGAATGCGTGGTGATGAGGCTGTCCAGACCGTCATGCACTTTATTGACGACGCTACACTTATCGGTATGAGCCGCGTGCGCATTCTGCACGGTACAGGCAACGGAATTCTGCGTAACCTTATACGCCAGTACCTTCATACCGTACCGGCCGTAAAGGATTATCGTGATGAGCACATCCAGTTTGGCGGTCACGGCATTACTGTCGTTGATCTGGGCTGATCATTCAGCGTCATTCTCTTGCTGTTTTATGAATTCCGTCGGAGTCAGGCCGTAGTATTGCTTGAAAGTTGTCGAGAAATGTGTCTGTGATGAGAATCCTACAGAATAGGCAATCTGTGACACATTGACTTTCTTTTCCTTGAGCAGTTTCATTGCCTGCTGCATGCGTATGTTCTGAACGAAACGTGATGCTGAAAAACCGGTCAGTTCCTTAAGCTTGCGGTGCAGCTGGGTACGGCTCATCCCCACTTCATCGACCATCTGCTCAATGCTGAACTCACTGTTTGACAGATTGTTGTTGACAACCTCCATGATACGCTTCATGAGCTGTTCGTCACTGGATACGAATTCAACTGGCGTAACCTGTTCATTCTGTTCCTGCTTCCCTGAGAACTTGCCTTTCATGATCAGACGGTTGTTGATCAGATTTGAAATGACAGTTTTCAGTTCGCGCATATAGAAAGGTTTGGGCAGGTAGCAGTCTGCACCTGTTTCAATGCCGACCATGCGGTCCTGGAACTTGTTCTTGCCAGAAAGCATGATTACAGGAATGTGGCTTACCAGAGAATTTCCCTTCAAGGCCTTGACCAGCTGGATGCCGTCCATTTCAGGCATCACCACATCGGTAATGATAATGTCGGGTTGCTGTGAGACAGCCAATTTCAGTCCTTCCTTGCCATTGCGGCAGGTGTTCACCTTATATGAATGCTTCAGGCTGTCAGAAATGTATTCAAGCATGGAATCGTCATCATCGACCACAAGCACTTTCATTATGCCTCTTGAAGAGCGTGAATCTTCATGAGCGTCAATATCCATGCCGGCGCGCTCACGCTCCAGCTGCAGACGTGCAACACTGTCGCCGTCAGTAATTTCTTCGGCACTCAGATGTCCGTTTCCAAGCGGAAGACGGAATGAGAACACGCTTCCGCTCTGGCTTCCGGGACGGTTTGCGGCTGAAATTGAACCATGATGCATCCTGATAAGCATCTGGCTGTAATTCAGTCCGATACCCATGCCCAATGTGACAGACGTAAGTTCATTCCTGACTCTGTAGAAACGGTCAAACACCTTGTCTATTTCATTCTTGTCAATACCTATTCCAGTGTCTGTCACTGATACCTGAACGTAGTTGTGAAGCGGTCCGCTCACATTGTCATCGGTCCCTGTTTCTATGCTGACGCATATTGATCCGTCGTCAGGTGTGTATTTGAAGGCATTTGACAGCAGGTTCATCATGACCTTGTCAATGCTGTCCCTGTCAATCCATACCGGCTGTTCAAGTGTCGGATGGTCAAAAGTGAAATGAATGTTGCGGCGTTCTGCCGTCTGGGTGTACAGTTCAAAGGAGCCCATCAGGAAATTCACCAGATCAGTTTCAGCAAAATGAAGTTTCATACGTCCTTCATCGAACTTTCTCATGTCCAGAAGCTGGTTGACAAGTGACAGGATACGTGTGGAACTCTTGTGCATCTGACGCAATTGTGTCTGCACGTCCGCTGACAGGCTGTCATCACGCAGCATTTCCTCAAGGGGTGAAATGATCATCGTCATCGGAGCGCATATTTCATGCGCAACGTTTATGAATGACTGGAACTTGGCATCGTTCATTTCACGGTCACGCTTCTTTTTGAAGTTACGGTATATGTTCAGCAGAACAAGCAGCGCAAACAGCACATAGAGTCCGATGGCAAGCCCGCTGGCATACCATGGCGCTTCAATTCTGATTATGTAGGTGCGCGGTTCTGAAACCAGGTCATTCATACGTGCCCTGACAGACAGTTCATGTTTACCGGCTGGGAGTTTTGTGAATGTTATCCTGTTCACACCTGAAGGATATGCAACCCAGTCCTGTTTCTGGCGGTCCAGAGAGTATTCGTAGCTGATGCTCATCTCATCGCCGAAATTCAGAGTACTGAATTCCATTGCGAACGAATTGTCCTTGAATGCCAGACGGAAATTGTTTGACTGGATTGGCGGGTCGATTGATATGACCTTGTTTCCGGATAGTGTCTTTGATGAAATGCGTTCTCCGTTCAGGAAAAAACCGGTCATCACAACCCAGTTCAAATTGGACTGTGTCCTGATAGAGGATGGAACAAAACCTGTAATACCTTGATTGCTTGCAAAATAGACAGTGTTGTTCTTTTGTGAAAAGGCTCCTACTCTATTGAAGGCTTTTTCTTCTGTGTAAAAACGGCTTATTTCATATGTTTTCGGACTGATCTTGTCAAGACCGTTCTGCGTGCTGACCCAAATGTTGCCGTCATTGTCTTTCACCATTGACCGCACGTCATTGTCTGAAAGTCCTTTACTTTCATCAAGCATAAGAATGTCACCGTCTGAAGGGTCAAGCACAATGATACCTTTGCCTGAACCTATCCAGATTTTTCCGTCACCGCTTTCCTCAAAGCAGGTACATCCGGAATTCCCAATCAGTCTGCGCAGTTCTTCAAATTCAACGAATTCGCTGCTGTCAATGTCAAAACAGTCTTCACCGTTGTCATGCCCCATCCACAGCCTGTTGCTGCTGTCAATGAACAGATAATGGATCCAGTCGTTTGAAATGCCTCGGTCTGCAGGCTTGAATTTGGCAAAATCAAGATATCCTGATTCTTCCATTGTCTTGATGTCCAAGCGGTTGAATCCGGCACCCAATACAGAGTAGTACAGCCTGCCCTGTTTGTCCTGGACAATATATGAAAGGTTGGCATATTCATTTGTCACAGCCCTTTTCATGCGTCCTGTCCGGGCATCGACCTTTGAAAGACCGCCGGTGGGATGTCCGGCCCAGATCTGTCCGTCTCTGTCACAGAAAAGGCAGCTGACATATTTGTCGGACCGGTCACCGCATGTCTTAACATTTCCGTCCGGGTCGAAACAAATCAGATGGTTGTTGTTATATCCTACCCACAGGTTGCCTTCCAGATCTGCCGTCATGGCTGTCACTGTTCCTGACACGTCTTCATTGTAGTCTGTGAAATTCCAGTACTTGAAGTCATTCCTGTCATTTGTGACAAGAATCAGGTCGGAAAGGAAACATCCTATCCACTTGTTGCCGGCTCGGTCATGGAGGAATGCGCTCACGTCCAGTTTTTCCAGACTGCGGTCATTCGGTTTCAGTTCCATCTGTTTCAGACTGCCGTCCTCAAGCCGCAACATGCCGTTTCCGCGTATTGAAAGCACCAGATTTTCACCGTCCATGAAAGAATGCGTTATTTCCCTGATTCCCTCCTTGGGGGTCAGTCTTGTTATTGTACGCGAGAAATGGTCCCACATGAACAGATGTTCGCTGGTGCTGATATACACGTGTCCCAGACTGTCAGTGTTAAGTCCGGTTATGTCTTCTCCGGACAGGTCTATGTTTTCAAAGGCCGATGCCTTGTCTGTGTTCGGGTCATATAATGTCACACCTAATGGAGAACCAAGCCAGACAGTCCCGTTCCTGTCCTCAAGAATTGTACGGTATGCCCCCCACCTGGCAGCCTGCGTGTTCAGACTGACTACGGCATTTGCCAGATCAGGTTTGTCCGGGTCAACCCAATAGACCCCGTGCCCTGGAACGGCCAGCCATATGCGTCCGTCCCGAAACTGTGTTATCTGCTGGATATAAGGCATAAGGCCGTCAGAGAATGTGACCGTATGGAAGTGGCGGTCACCCGGCCTTATGTACTGCAGTCCGTGATTTGTTCCAATCCACAATGTTCCGTCCAGATCAATGTACAGACTGCGCACGTAATTGCTTACCAGTGACAGCGAATCGGAATCGTCATGGACATAATGGGTGAAACTGTAGCCGTCAAACTTGTTGAGCCCGTTTTCTGTTCCAATCCATAGGAATCCCGATGAATCTTCACACAGAGCCTGAAAGCGGTTGTCTGTGATTTGTCCCATAGAGTAATGGAACGTACGCTGAGCGTTCAAACTGCTGACTGACAGCAGGATAAACAATATGATGCCTATCTGTTTACGCATAATTGGTGTATAAATGTTTTCAAAGTTACGTAAATGTTCCAATGTTCCAACCGCATTTTGGAACAATATCTGATGTATGGAACAAATGTTAGGTGTACCTTTACTGAAAATTTTCAAGATATGAAATTCAACTGTGCATTACTTACCGCATTGCTGTCAGTCATGATGGCCGCACCGGCATCAGCCGGCAAACACTGGGTTGCAACTTGGGCTACCGCCGAACAGGTGGTGGAACCTCATAACTGTCCTCCTGCCCCGGGGCTTGAAAACAATTCCATACGTCAGATTGTCCAGACGTCAATCAGTGGAAAAGTTGTCCGTGTCAAATTCTCGAATGAATTCAGCAAAGGTCCTGTCACAATCAATGCGGCCGAGATTGCAAAGGCCTCAACGGCAGGCAGCAGCAGTGACATTGTTGCCGGAACAGAGGTCAGCCTGACTTTCGGCGGCCGGTCAAGCGTTACAATCCAGCCCGGTGAACTTGTCACATCGGACCCTGTAAAGTTCAAGATGGGCACACGTGAGAATGTTGCAATAACCATGCACATGGGTCAGGCTTCATCAACCAGTGTCACAGGACATCCGGGTTCACGTACGGACTCATATATTGCTGCAGGTCAGACATCGGACTTTACGGGAGCCGTGTCAACCGCCCACTGGTACATTATCAATGCAATAGAAATCAAGGCCGAAAAGAAGGCCCGTGCCGTGGTTGTTCTTGGCAACTCGATTACAGACGGCCGCGGTTCAACTACAAATGAGCAGAACCGCTGGACCGACAACCTGTCCCGCAGACTTCTGGCCAACAGGAAGACAAGCCGCGTTTCTGTGCTGAACATGGGGCTTGGCGGCAACTGCGTGCTCAACGGAGGCCTTGGCCCGACCGCAAAAAGCCGTTACGCACGTGACTGTTTCCAGCAGGAAGGTGTCAGGTACATCATTCTGTTTGAAGGTGTCAATGACCTTGGCGGATTTGGCGATGCCGAAAAGAAGGCCGACCAGATAATCGATGTTTACAAGCAGATCATTGCCGAAGCTCACGAACTTGGAATAAAGGTCTATGGAGCTCCAGTCATGATGTTCAAGGGTAACAGCTACTACAGTGAGAACCATGAGGCCGGCCGTCAGAAACTGAACGGTTGGATACGTAACAGCGGCTGCTTTGACGGAGTCATTGACTTTGACGCTGTTATGGGCGATGAGAATGACCCTGCCCGCCTTAACAGCAAGTATTTGTTTGAAAACGACTATCTGCATCCAAATGCTGACGGTTATATCAGAATGGGAGAATGTATAGATCTGACATTGTTTGAATGAGTCAATGGGGACTGTCCCTGTTGCCTTGACAACAGGGACAGTCCCCATTGATGGTACCTGCGTAAAATAATGCTGATGAAAAGAATATTTGTAATGGTAACTGCACTGACTCTGGTCTGCGCGGTTTCTTTTGCCCAGTTCCCCATGGGTGGCGGATTTGGTGGGATGATGGGCGGTTTTGGCGGCGGTGTCAGCTACAATCCGTCACAGGACCGCAATAAGGTGGAATTCACTTCATCGGACCTGCCGGTCATTTACATTGACACTGACGGTCAGGCACTTACCAGCACTGAGAAGAAGGCGGCCAGCATGAAGGCCGGTGATTATGAAGGACCAATACGCATAAAACTGCGCGGAAATTCGTCACTGTCATTTGAGCAGAAATGTTTCACCCTTAAGACCGATACTGCCACTGCCCTGTTCGGCATGCCGGCTGACAGGGACTGGGTGCTGCGTGCCCCGTACAATGACATCTCCATGATGCGTGACGCATTTGCCTTCAACATGTGGACGGAAATGGGCCATTGGGCACCGCGTTACCGTTTCTGTGAAGTGGTAATGAACGGTGTGTACATTGGCGTCTATACCCTGTGTGAAAAGATAGACCGCGGTTCAGAACGCATTGACATAAAAAAACTGAAGTCTTCTGATGCTGACATTTCCGGCGGCTACATAATCCGCATTGACCCTCTTGAGGCCGATGAGAAAGGTTTCCAGTCCGATGTTCCGGGCATCATGACCGGCGGTTTCGGTGGCGGTTTCGGAGGTTTCCGAGGCGGAGTAAGCCGTGTGACATGGAATGTGTATTATCCTGATTCCAAGAAACTTACCGATGCTCAGCTGAAGTACATATCGGACTATGTCAATACTGTAGAGAAAGTGATTCAGAGTGACGGCTTTGCCGATTCCAAGAACGGATACGCCAAGTACATTGACGTGGAATCATTTGTGGATTACCTTATCCATACGGAGCTGAGTCTGAATGCTGACGGTCTGAAGCGCAGCACCTATTTCTATAAGGACAAAGGCGGAAAGCTGGTTGCCGGTTCAGTCTGGGACTACAACCTGGCGTACGGCAACTGCAATTTCTGCAATGCAAACAAGATTGACGCCTGGGTGTATGAAGGCGGTGAGACCAACCCCACTCCGGCCATGTGGAAACGGCTCATGGAAGACCCCGCATTCGTTGCCAAAGTCAAGGCACGCTGGAAACAGCTGCGGGGGGACGTGTTAAGCCTTGACCATATATACAAATTCATTGATGACAACGCAAAACTGCTCCAGGAGCCCCAGAAACGCCAGTACAGCAAATATACGGACCTGCTGGTGACAGAGCGCAGACAGCAGAATCAGGGCTTTGGCGGATTTGGCGGATTTCCCGGTATGGGTGGATTCGGCGGTTTTGGCGGAGGTGATGCCATCGGAATGTTTGCCGCCTACCGCGTAAGCAGCTATGAAGAGGAAATCACAATTCTCAAGAAATGGCTGGCCGACCGGATAGCCTTCCTTGACCGCAACTGGAAGTGATCTTGGCCCAGTCGAAATTCAGTGTGGGTGGTGATTGGGATTAGGTAGAGATTATTTATTGCTCAAACTATCACTGGCATGGGCAGTTCCCATTCGGCCTTGTTATGTGCGTTCAGTATCAGTTCTTCCATATATGATTTCAGATGCTTGGAACCTCCATTGCCGGAAGATACATTCCTTGCGTTTCAGTGTCCTGTTTGTAGAACGTGCAGTAGTATACAGGCATGTACGTGACTCCTCCATCTTTCCTTACCTCCCTCTCATTGCACAGGAC
>JAGHSY010000092.1 GCA_018065615.1 Candidatus Colenecus caballi
TTTTAGAATGTCCTTCTGTGAAGAACTGTGGGGTCCATATTTGAGACCGATGTCACACCGGTGCGCGCCATGACGCCTGCAAGTTCTGCTGTCATTTCACGGATACGCGCGGCCACGGCACCGGCTCCGTTTTTGAGCAGTGGCATGAGGTGGCGGCCAACGGAGACGGCGGTGGCGCCAAGGGCCAGACACTTGTACGCGTCCATTCCGCTCTCTATTCCGCAGTCAACGAATACGTGCATTTCTCGGCCGGTGGCGCTGAGTATGTCCGGAAGCGCCATGAGCGGCGGCAGGCTGTAGGGCATCATGCCGTGGTGGTGTGACACGACAATGCCCGCACAGCCGGCTTGGGCGCATTTTTCAGCGTCACGCGGACTCAGTACGCCTTTGACAATGAACGGCACGCCGGCCGCCTGTACGAATTCCCGTATTTCGGCCTGTGACTTTGGGGCCATTTTAAGGCCGAACACGTTGTCCGGTGTGCCATCGGACTTGAAGGCGTGGTCTATGTCCATGCCTACGGCTATGCACCCGGCTTTGACGGCATGCTCTATCTTGCTGAATACTATGCTGTTGTCTGCGTGCGGCTTGATTATCTTGATGGTCTTTGCGCCGGTAGCCAGTATGTCCTCCAACTCCTGTTCTGACCCCATTCCCACCCAGTGCAGGGTGTTTGCGGCCGCTGCGCTCTGTGCGTAGATGACCATACCGCCGGGGGTTGTGTTATGCAGATGTGACAGCGCCGCGGTCATGACGGGTGTGTCAAAATCATGTCCGAAAAGCCTGACCCCGGTTGACGGGACGGCAGAATCCAGGTACCTGGTCTCAAGCAGCAGCGAATCAAAGAAGTCGCGCGTTATCCTGTCTGGGTTTGATGAGTATTCCATAATTTTTAAGTAAGGTTTCCACAAACTTACTGATTTTGGCGGATTCTTTGTCTTTTGTTTTGACGGAATCAATTTTTTGAAGGAACTTTGCAGAAAATTTATGAAATCATTATGAAAAAGATTCTATCAATGTTGTTTGCAGTGGCTGCAATTGCCATGTTTGCTCTGACATCATGCGAAAAAGAAATTGATTCAAAGTCCGATCTTGGAAAGGAACTTATTGGAATCTGGCAGGGACAGGCTCATCCGATTCTTGCCAACCCTTATGACCTGACTTTGTCATTCACGGCAGAAACGGTCACATTCACAAATGACCAGGGTCCTGAAACTTATAACTACACAGTAGGTTCCGGTGTTGCCAACCAGTCATATTTCAAAATTGACAATACTTTAGGCTCCGCCTTCTACTATACGGTTACGGCCGATACCCTTGAGATTACCGCCGGAAATTCAACTTTCTACATTAACGGAAAGTACGTTAAGGTGAAGTGATCTGATGGTTTGATTTTTGGAAAAAGGGCCGCTGATGCGACCCTTTTTTGGCTCTGTGAATGGGTGGCCGGACCGCCTGATGCTGATGCTGGTCTGCAGGATGTCTCTGTCCAGATAAGGCGCCCGCGATGGTGGTGTTTCTTGTGGGGCGAAATTCCGTTAACCTTGTCACGGAAATTAACGCGGTTTTTACAGGCGTAAAATGCTGACTTTTGGACGCTGAAAAATATTTTTCTGACAGAGCAGGCTCTACAGTATGCTGGAGGCTGCGTTTTTGGAAAAGGGATTTGACAACGGAAAATTTTTATTTGACACGGATTTGCGGACGGTGTCCGGTTTGGTGAATGCAGGCGTGTTTGTGTCTTTGGGGTGAAATTGGGGTTTTGGGACGCTTTTGGGACACTATCCGGCTGCTACATTTTTGCTACCGGTGCAGAAGAAAAGCGTAACGAAAGCGTCACATTGAGGGGCTGGATGGGGCAAGGCAAGGCTTATGAGTTGTGGGGTGAAATTCCTGAGGGTGTAGAATTTGCTGTTTTGAGAATGCGGCCAGAGGGCTTGTGACGGGGATTTTTGAGGGGTTTTGAAGAAATGCTGAAAATGTTAATGGGGTGAAATTGGGGGTGTGGACATTTTTGGGACACGGTTGTTACAATTTGTAACGGGCGTGGAGAGGCAGGTAGCAGATTTGTAACGGTGCGGGCCACTGGATGCTACCTCTATAGGGCGGGGCCGTAAGTAAAACTCTGCTGCTATTTGCAGAAAGGTTGATGGTATTCACTTAACAGCCCGGGTATCTGAATCCACTTCGATTATTTTGGAATCCTCTACTTGAATTCGCGTAACAAACTTACCATTCACAGTAACACTACCGTCATCAAGTACTTCTACTCCAGGTAGTTTGCGAATCAAATCTTCAACAGACACTCCTTCAGGTAGTCTATATGGAGTTAAAACGGAATCCGGTAAAAACTCGTTGTCAACTATATGAGCAATGACAGGTTCAACCGGGTGGTTATTCGCATTGACTCTACGAGTTATTTCTTCTAAAAGTCGTGCAGGGTCTGTTATAGTGTCTTTATAGCTATATACTACCTTGCCGTTTACAAGCATCTGATGTACCTCTTTCCCATTTACTTCCAGGATACCGTTATCATTAATCTTCCAGGCACTCGGATTCCTTCTGATAACCTCTTCGGCAGAGGCTTTTTCATCATAAAATGCGCGATTGAAACCTGGTGGTAGTGCATCAACAGAATCTTGTGGCTGTTGGGCGCACATAGGAATGCAAAGTGACATCAGTAAGGATGTCAATACAAATGATATTACTCTAGTTCTCACAATGCGATTGTTTTGGTTTTTTGCTTTCTAAACTGATATATGATGAAAATGCGTCCTGTGTTAAAGGAGAAATTTCATAATAATGCTTAAATCAGGGTTATAAGACATCGGAAGAGAGTTTATCGGAAGAAATGGACTGATAAGGCTGGTTGTGCAACTGGCCTTCTTGCTTTTTTATGCAGTATGGTCCTGAATGTATATCGGCCATTCATCAGCCGCAGTTTCTGCTTCCGGTCAATTCTTTATGGCTCACCCGAAATAGTATGGGGACAGCAGGAATTCAATGGTGAAAATCCGCAGTTCCGGAAGCGCTAAGACAAGGTGTTGTATTTTCAATGCACAAAACGGGTGAAAAGAGCAT
>JAGHSY010000002.1 GCA_018065615.1 Candidatus Colenecus caballi
ACGGAATGAAGGAGCGTAGCGGGCTACGTGACTGAATGACGTCTTCAAAAGACAAAACAAGATGCATAAAGATTACCAAGTTATTTTTTAAGAATGACTTAATATGCGAACATCGGATAGTCCTTCATGATGCTGTTGACGCGTGCGCGGACTTTTGCAATTACGGCTTCGTCTTCAGGAGCATTCAGGACTTCTTCAATAAGTTCTGCAATAACAATCATAAGGTCTTCCTTGGCTCCGCGTGTGGTGATGGCCGGAGTGCCGAATCTCAGACCTGATGTCTGGAAGGCGCTGCGGGTGTCAAATGGAACCATATTCTTGTTGGCTGTGATGTCTGCGGCGACAAGGGCCTTCTCTGCAACCTTGCCGGTCAGATCAGGATACTTGGAACGCAGGTCAACCAGCATGCTGTGGTTGTCAGTGCCGCCTGATACAATGGTGAAGCCGCGCTTTGTCAGTTCATCGGCCAGAACTTTGGCGTTTTTCTGAACCTGCTTTGCGTATTCCTTGAATTCGGGCTGGAGAGCTTCACCGAATGCGACAGCCTTGGCTGCAATCACGTGTTCAAGAGGGCCGCCCTGAATGCCGGGGAATACAGCTGAATCAAGCAGCTGTGACATCATCTTTGTTTCGCCCTTCGGAGTCTTGCGTCCGCGCGGGTCTTCGAAATCCTTGCCAAGCAGAATGATGCCGCCGCGCGGACCGCGAAGTGTCTTGTGGGTGGTTGATGTTACAATGTGGGCATACTTGACTGGGTTGTCAAGCAGTCCGGCTGCAATGAGACCTGCGGGGTGGGCCATATCGATCATGAGCAGAGCTCCAACTTCATCGGCAATCTTGCGCATGCGTGCATAATCCCATTCGCGTGAGTAGGCTGAACCGCCTCCAATGATCAGTTTTGGCTTGATTTCACGTGCCATCTCTTCCATCTTGTCATAGTCAACGCGACCGGTTTCCGGGTTCAAGTCATAGCCGTGAGCCTTATAGAGAATACCTGATGAGTTTACGGCTGAACCGTGTGACAGATGACCGCCGTGAGCAAGATTGAGTCCCATGAAGTCATCTCCCGGCATAAGCACTGCCTGCAGGACTGCAGCGTTGGCCTGGGCTCCTGAGTGGGGCTGTACGTTTGCGTATTCTGCTCCGAACAGTTTGCAGATACGTGCAATGGCAAGGCGCTCGGCCTCATCGACCACTTCGCAGCCGCCATAGTAACGCTTGCCGGGGTAACCTTCAGCATACTTGTTCGTGAGGCATGATCCCATGGCCTGCATGACCTGGTCGCTTACAAAATTTTCAGATGCAATCAGTTCAATGCCTTTGGCCTGACGCTGATGTTCACGTTCGATGATGTCGAAAATCTCTTGATCTCTTTTCATAATATGTTAAGTGTTGGTTTATATTTCAGAACATTATTCCGTATGAAAATGAAATGACTCCGAACCGGCGCCCAAGGCTGATGTCCGGTGACGGGCTGATTCCTGAACTGTCATGAATGCCGTCAGAAATGTTTCCGATGCCCGCTTCGTACTCAAAATCCAGGAATGTGCGGCTGATCTGCACACTCATGCCGAAAGTCCATCCTATAATTACGTTGACAGGCGATTCGGAAAGATTGTAAGGGGCAAAATTGCTGAAAGACGTTTCGTAGTGCCTGTCGGAAAGGAATCTTAACCTTGGACCTGTAAAGAGTGAAAGGCAGTATGGTGCCTGGTTTATGATATGGCAGCCGGCCTGGATTGGCAGCATGAGTGACTTGAACTGGTATGTCATGCCCGGATTCTGCAGCATGTCATCAGGCAGTTCCATGTCATCGGTGTTCAGGGTGAATGTGGATCTGTTGAACCCGAGACCAAGTCCGGACTGCAGGAACAGGCGTCTGGAGTTCAGCCTGCATTGGACTGCCAGGAAATTGCCTACCTGTGTATCCTGCGTGTATTCCTCGAATTCCAAGCCGTTTATGCTGGCGTCAGAGACATAGGTGCCGGTTGCTGCAAAACCTGCCCGTATTCCCCAAGTGAATGAGGAAAGTGGCTCGAACTCCTTTTCGGCCTTAACCGGAACGGAAAGGAGCAGGGCGGCTGCCAGTATGGTCGTATGTCTCTTCATTCTTGTCTTATAGGAGTCTGATTTCGTCCTTGTGTATGTCTTTGTTGCAGTAGCGGCAGCGCAGGGTGCCGTTTTCCTTGTCAACCACATCGAACACGGTCTGCATCGGCTCGTGGTTGGTAATGCATTTGGGGTTGTTGCATTTCACTATTCCGCGTACCTGTTCCGGCATGGATATCCTCTTCTTTTCCGATACCTCATAATTGCGTATAATGCTGAGTACGATATTCGGAGCAACGACGGACAGTTTGCTGCATTCCTCTTCGGTGAAATACCTGTCTGCAATTTTGATGATGCCTTTGCTTCCCATTTTGTGGCTGGTCAGGTTGGCGCCGATGGTGATAGGGGTGCTTATGCCGGTCAGTCCCAGCAGGTTGACTACATCAAATACCTTGTCCGATGGGATATGGTCAATAACTGTGCCGTTTTCCAGTGCGGCAACCAGCAGTTCGGATTTTGAGTTCTTTTCCATATCTTGTTTATAAAAGGTTCAATGCGTTGCAGATAAGGGCTTCGCGTACGTATAGCCCGTTCTTGGCCTGCTGGAAATAGTATGCCTTGGGGTTTGCATCCACATCCTGGCATATTTCATTCACCCGCGGCAGCGGATGCAGAATCCTGAGATTGGGCTTTGTGCTGCGGAGCATTTCGTTCTTCAGTATGAATGTGTCCTTGACGCGTTCGTATTCCATAAGATCTGTGAAACGTTCGCGCTGGACGCGTGTCATGTATAGAATGTCGGCATCGGAAATGACATCTTCATTGAATTCGCTGTGCTCCACAAATCTGATTCCGTTATTGCGGCAGTAATCCTTATATTCATCCGGCATTTTCAGTTCCTTGGGGGAAATGAAGTGGAATGTGGGGTTGAAGAAACGCATGGCGGTAAGCATGGAGTGCACCGTGCGTCCGTATTTCAAGTCACCTACCAGGAATATGTTCAGGTCATCAAGACGCCCCTGGGTCTTCTGCATGGAGTACAGGTCAAGCATGGTCTGTGAAGGGTGCTGGTTTGCTCCGTCGCCGGCATTGATGATGGGGACGGGTGACACTTCACTGGCGTATCTGGCGGCACCTTCCAGGAAATGGCGCATTATGATAAGGTCGGCGTAATTGCTGACCATCATTATGGTGTCCTTAAGTGTCTCACCTTTTGACGAACTGGTCGTTGCGGCATCGGAAAAACCGATGACCCTGCCGCCCAGCCGGTTTACTGCTGTTTCAAAACTGAGACGGGTTCTGGTGGACGGCTCGAAGAAGAGTGTGGCTACTATTTTCCCGTCAAGAATCTTTCTGTTAGGTTCTGCCTCAAATTTTGCAGCCTGATTGAGAAGCCAGAGTATGTCCTCTCTGTTCAGGCCTTCTAGTGAGATGAGACTTCTGGTGGATTGGTCCATGGAATGACTGTTTTGTTCGGGAGTCCAAAATTACTAATAAAAAACCACATGCGGATACCTTGTTCATAACTTTCCATGCTGCTTCCAAAATAAAGTCGGAAGGTCTTCCCGTTACGGCTTTTTTGTGTTACTTTTGTAAATCTGTAAAAACATTCGTATGACTAGGAAAACCACCCGGAAAATCATAATTTGGCTGTGGGGCATTTTTGCAGCAGGCATACTGGCCGTGTTCGTTCTGTTCATCGGAATTAGCAGGGGCTGGATT
Source organism: Candidatus Colenecus caballi (assembly GCA_018065615.1). Taxonomy (GTDB): domain Bacteria; phylum Bacteroidota; class Bacteroidia; order Bacteroidales; family Bacteroidaceae; genus Colenecus; species Colenecus caballi. Next base: position 3,772 of record JAGHSY010000002.1, read on the forward strand.
GGAAACATGCCCTCTGTTGAGGATCTTGAGAATCCCATTGACAAGTTTGCCACCCAGATAATATCGTCCGATGACGTGCTGCTGGGCACATTTGCCAGAACGGAGGACAACCGCGTGTGGGTAGGATTTGACGAACTTTCGCCCTATATGGTTCAGGCGCTGGTCGCTACGGAGGACGTCCGTTTCCAGGAACATTCCGGTATAGACCTGAAAGCTCTGGTGCGCGCCATTGTAAAGCGTGTCATTCTGCAGCAGCACAGTGCCGGCGGCGGCAGTACGCTCACCCAGCAGCTGGCCAAGCAGCTTTACACGGAGCATGTGGCCAGCAATTCCGTACAGCGTGCCTTGCAGAAACCAAGCGAATGGGTCATCGCAGTCAAGCTTGAACGTTGCTACACCAAGGAGGAAATACTTACCCTTTATCTGAACAAGTATGATTTCGGCAACAACTCCATCGGAATTTATACTGCTGCAAGAACCTATTTCGGCAAGATTCCTGCAGAACTGAATGCTCAGGAATCGGCCATGCTGGTGGGCATGTGCAAGAATTCGTCTCTGTACAACCCGTTGCGCAGAAAGGAGAAAACCCGTGAACGCAGGAACGTGGTGCTGTCACAGATGGAAAAGGCCGGATACCTGAATGCGGCTGACACTGATTCGCTTCAGGCTACGGACCTTGTCCTGAATTTCCATAAGGTTGACCACAAGGTGGGTTCTGCCACTTATTTCCGTGAATATCTGCGCTCTGTAATGCGTGCAAAGAAACCTGACCGCAAGAACTACCGCGGCTGGCAGATGCAGCAGTTCTATGAAGATTCCATTGACTGGGAACAGAATCCGCTGTTCGGCTGGTGCAACAAGAACTTCAGGCAGGACGGTGAACCTTACAATCTGTACACTGACGGTCTAAAGGTTTATGTCACCATTGATTCCAGAATGCAGAAATATGCCGAAGAAGCTGTTGCCAGCCAGCTGCAGGATTATCTGCAGCCTGATTTCTTCAAATCCCTGAAGGGAAAGAAGAATGCACCCTATACCAACAAACTGACAAAGAAGGAACTGGACGGAATCCTGAACAGGGCCATGCAGCAGACGGACCGGTACCGTGGTCTGAAAGCCAAAGGGCTGGAAGAAGAGGAGATACGCAATGTGTTTGACACCCCGACAGAGATGTCCGTATTCACTTATCAGGGTTATGCCGATACGGTTCTCTCTCCGTTGGATTCCATCCGTTACATGAAGTCATATCTCAGAGCAGGATTCATGTGCATGGAGCCGCAGACCGGTTATGTCCGTGCATATGTGGGCGGTCCCGACTACCGTGCATTCCAGTATGACATGGTTACGACCGGCCGGCGCCAGGTGGGTTCGACCATGAAGCCGTATCTGTATTCACTGGCTATGGAAAGCGGCTATTCCCCGTGTGACCAGGTGGTGAATGAGACACAGACCATTCTGACTGAATCAGGCCAGATCTGGCAGCCAAAGGATGACGGAAAGACCATGCTGGGTGAACTTGTCACTTTGAAATGGGGACTTTCCCGTTCGAACAACAATGTGACGGCTTATCTGATGAGTAACCTGAGCCCTTATGCCTTTGTGGATCTGCTGCATGAGTACGGCCTGCGCAATAAGGCAATAGAGCCTGTGTATTCGCTTTGCCTTGGAACATGTGACGTTTCCGTTCAGGAGATGGTAAGCGGCTATACGGCATTCGTGAACAGGGGGATAAGAACCCTTCCGGTTTATGTGACACGTATAGAGGATTCTGACGGCAATGTTCTGGCGCAGTTCTCTGCCAGCAGCAATGAGGTGATAAGTGAGGAGTCATCGTACAAGATGGTTGACATGATGCGCGCTGTAGTGAATGAAGGTACGGCCACGCGTCTGCGCAATTCCCGTCTGTTCCCGAATTTCTGCAAGGTTGACTGCGCAGGCAAGACAGGAACTACAGACAACCATTCTGATGCGTGGTTCATGGGCTATACGGCCGATCTTGTTGCCGGTTGCTGGATTGGAGGTGAGGACCGCGACATCCATTTTGATGATATGGACCACGGACAGGGTGCTCATGCGGCCCTGCCTATATTCGGCATGTTCATGGACAAGGTTTATGCAGACTCTGTGGCTTTGGGGTATTCCCCCAGTGCACGCATTGAACTTCCTGATGACTTTGACCCTTGTGCTGACAATGTCAATGAGAGCGGCGAAGCTCTTGAAAATTATACAATTGAATCATTCTGATGGAATTTGCAGCTATTATACCGGCACGCTACGCATCGACGCGCTTCCCGGCCAAACCTTTGGCAATCCTTGGCGGAAAGCCTGTCATTCAACGTGTTTGTGAACAGGCGTTGAAAGTGTTTGAAAATGTCTTTGTGGCAACAGATGACAAACGTATCTATGACACCGTAGAATCATGCGGTTTCAAGGCCATAATGACCCGTGAAGACCATAAGAGCGGAACGGACCGGTGCTATGAGGCTTTCTGCAAATGTGGTGTCATGGCCGATGTAATTGTGAACATTCAGGGGGACGAACCTTTCATACAGCCTTCGCAGCTGGAGACTGTCCGTGACCTGTTCAATGACCCTGCAACAGACATAGCAACGCTGGTCAAACCGTTTGCATCGGACTCCACATTTGAGAAGATTGCCAATCCGAACAGTCCCAAGGTCGTGGTCGATGACAACTGGAACGCTCTGTATTTCAGCCGCAGCGTGATTCCGTATCTGCGCGGCATTCCTCAGGATGAATGGGCTTCCAGAAACAGGTATTACAAGCATATCGGCCTGTATGCCTTCAAGGCCGATGTCCTGAAGGCTGTGACACGTCTGCCGCAGGCACCGCTTGAAAAGGCCGAAAGTCTGGAGCAGTTGCGCTGGCTTTCGGCCGGATACAGGATAAAGGTCGGTGTGACAGATGTTGAGACCATTGGTATAGATACGCCGGCCGATCTGGCGGCAGCTGAAGAATTCCTCAAACATAACGCATGAAATACGCAGCAGTCATACTTGTTTGTCTTTCAATGTTTTCGGGGCCGGTATTGGCTGCTTCGGCCAGACCGGACAGTCTGAAGCAGGACAAGCGGCATTCATACGTATTCAGGGACGGTTCTGTATATACCGGCAGCAAGAAGATGAACAAACCGTCCGGAACCGGCCGTACAGAACATGTGAATGGCGAAGTCTATGAGGGCGCTTATGAAAAAGGAGTCCGCAAAGGCGTTGGTATATGCCACTATTCCAATGGTGATCTTTATCTCGGATTCTGGAACAATAATGTACGTGAAGGCGAAGGGGAACTGCAATATGCCGGCGGCGATGTCTATAAAGGCACCTGGGAACATGGAGCCCGCAATGGCAAGGGTGTATATATGTGGAATGACGGCTCGTATTATTCCGGACAGTGGACGGACGACCGCAGGAACGGTACGGGACTGATGGTGTGGAGTGACAGTTCACAGTACCGTGGCTCGTGGGAGAAAGGTCTGCGTGACGGACAGGGTGAGTACAGAAGCGCCATTTACACCTATGCAGGCGCCTGGAAGGAAGACCGTGAAAACGGCAACGGAACATGTACCTTTGAAGATGGTGCAACATATAAGGGACAGTTCAGAAACGGACAGATAGACGGAACCGGTGAATTCGTTTTTTCAGACGGTTCGAAATATTCGGGAACATTCAGGAACGGAATGGCAAATGGAAAAGGTGTCTTTACCTGGGCAGACGGTTCCTTATATGACGGAGAATGGAAAGAGAACCGCCGTGACGGTACAGGACGTATGGTCTGGGCCAACGGGGACAGTTTCTATGGTGAGTGGAAGAACGATGTTCCGAATGGTGACGGTTCGATGAGCCTGTCCGACGGAAGCAAATTCAAGGGAAGTTTCAAGGATGGGGTAGTCCATGGCAAGGGGCATGTGGTTGAAGAGGACGGTACCCAGCTTGAAGGTGAGTTCAAAGACGGTTTCAGAGTGGGGACATTCACTGTGAAAGACAAGTCCGGAAAGAAAATCAGAACAATAATATACTGATATGATACTTGATACTGTTGACAGACTGTCTTTTTATGAAGGCATGCATCCCCTGATGGGGAAAGTGATTCAATTTCTGCAGGAAACGGATCTGAACTCACTTGAACCTGGCAGAATTGTCCTTCAGGGTGATGAACTGTTTGTCAACGTCAATCTGGTGCAGCCTCTGGAAAGGGAAAATGCCCGCATTGAGGTGCATAGACAGTATATTGACATACAGATACCGGTTACGTCCGATGAAGAGATGGGATATACATCGGCATCATTTCTTGGAAAGGAGTCGCAGCCTTATAGTCCGGACATTGAGGCCGCTTTCCATAGCGGACAGTCACACACATGGCTTCAGGTAAAAAAAGGTATGTTTGTGGTGTTCTTTCCGGGTGAAGGGCATGCGCCTGCTGTCACTCCTGTCACAATGAAGAAAATCGTAGTCAAAATCAAGGCCGTATGATGAAAATCGTTGAAAATGATCCCTGGCTTAAGCCGTATGAGAGTGCCATTGAAGGACGGCACAATCATTCGCTGTGGCGTGAACGGCAGCTGACTGAAGGTGGAAAACGTACTCTGTCCGATTTTGCTCAGGGGTATAAGTATTATGGACTTCACAGATCTGACTGCGAATGGGTGTTCCGTGAATGGGCTCCAAATGCAACAGAAATATATCTTATTGGTGATTTTTCCGATTGGAATGAGCGGGAAATCTTCCGGCTCCAGCGTCTGAACTCAGAAGGTGACTGGGAGGTCCGTGTTCCCGTCAACCTGATTTCTCACGGACAGCATTACAAGATGCGCGTCAAATGGAATGGGGGACAGGGTGACAGAATTCCAGCCTGGTGTCAGAGAGTCGTTCAGGATCATACCACACATATTTTCGCGGCTCAGGTATGGGCCCCTGAAAAGGAATTTGTGTTTGCAAATTCCGGTTTCAAACCAAAGAATGATCCTATCCTGATTTATGAATGTCACATCGGAATGGCTCAGGAGAAAGAGGACGTGGGCACTTATTCGGAATTCAAGGACAATGTACTTCCAAGGGTAAAGGCTGCCGGATATAACTGCATTCAGGTAATGGCCATTCAGGAGCATCCTTATTACGGCAGTTTCGGATATCATGTTTCCAGTTTCTTTGCCCCATCTTCACGTTTCGGAACCCCCGAGGAACTGAAGGAACTCATTGATACGGCTCATGGCATGGGAATTTCGGTAATTATGGATCTTGTCCATTCCCATTCTGTCAGGAATGAACTTGAGGGACTTGGCAATCTGGCAGGTGATCCCAACCAGTATTTCCTGCCCGGTGACCGTCATGAACATTCCGCCTGGGGGTCGCTCTGTTTTGACTACGGCAAGGATCAGGTTGTCCATTACCTGCTTTCCAACTGCCGCTACTGGCTTGATGAATTCCACTTTGACGGCTTCCGTTTTGACGGTGTCACGTCAATGCTTTACTACAGTCATGGTTTGGGAGAGTCATTCTGCAATTATGACGACTATTTCAACGGCCATCAGGACGATGATGCCATCTGTTATCTGCAGCTGGCCAACAGACTGATCCATCAGTTCAAGCCCGATGCCGTCACTATTGCGGAAGAGGTCAGCGGAATGCCCGGTCTGGCAGCACCGTTTGAGAATGGCGGATTCGGTTTTGACTACCGTCTGGCCATGAATATTCCTGACTACTGGATCAAAACCATAAAGGAAAAGTCCGATGAGGACTGGTCCATGGCCGGAATCTTCTGGGAGGTGACCAACCGCAGGTCCGATGAGAAGACCATATCATACGTTGAGAGCCACGATCAGGCACTTGTCGGTGACAAGACTGTGATTTTCCGTCTCATTGACGCTGACATGTACTGGCATTTCACCAAGTCTGGCGGCAATGACGTCACTGCACGCGGAATAGCACTGCACAAGATGATACGTCTGGTAACAGCATCGACCATCAACGGCGGCTACCTGAATTTCATGGGCAATGAATTCGGGCATCCCGAATGGATTGACTTCCCGCGTGAAGGCAATGGCTGGAGTCACAAATATGCACGCCGCCAATGGAGTCTGGTTGACAACAGATCTCTTGCATACAGCTGGCTTGGTGATTTTGACAGGAGCATAATGTCCGTAATTGGAGGAATGAAACATTTCCAGGACAAGGATGTTGTCGAATACTGGCATAATGACGGTGACCAGGTGCTGGCATTCGGACGTGGAAATCTTGTGTTCGTATTCAACTTCAATCCCACACGTTCGTTCCAGGATTACGGATTCCTGGTGCCATCGGGCTCATACAGAATAGTTCTAGACAGTGATTCAACTGACTTTGGCGGTTTTGGCCGTATTGATGACAGTCAGGAGCACTTTACCGTATATGATCAGTTGTACAGTAAGCAGCACAAGGAATGGCTTAAGCTGTACTTGCCTTCAAGAACTGCTGTCGTTTTGAAAAAGGTCAGAGCAAATGCAAAACACGTCAAGTGACAAAGTAATCCGCATATTGTGCGCAGTCATGTTTCGCGTTCTGCTGGACGTTCTTTTTTCAGGCAGGACTGCTTGAGGCCGCATACTCCGGATTGGTTGGCAGAACCGGACTCAGAATACCGTACAACCGTCTTGCCATGTCAGTCGTGCTTGTGCTTGTTTCCATGCTTTTCGTTCTGCCGTCACGCAGAATCCACAATTTCAGGAATGGTCTGGTTGCCTGCAATTATATTCTTTCCGCCATTTTTTTAGGTGCTTTAACCGGTTATCACCAACCGGCCCGGGTTTGGATATTTGCTGCCCTTTTTGCCATATTGCTGATAGTCATCTGCAGGATTGTGGCATCAGTACCAAAGCCCGATATTGTTGAGCGCAGCTTTTCCGGTGCTATTCTTATCATGACTCTTCTTTTCTGCCTTATTGCAATACTTGGCAATACAGATGAGAATACCCATCGCCAGCTGCTTATTGAAAGATACATGGAGAAGGGCGAATATGAAAAGGCCCTTCAGGTAGGCCGTTTTGAGGAGGAGTCAAATGAAGCAATAGATCTGCTCAGGGCCAAAGCGCTGATTGCAGCCGGTCAGATAGGGGACGAACTGTTCCAGTACAGCATCTGCAATCCGTCCGTATTGGCCGATTCCCTTGACGGTGAAATTTCATTGTTGCTGAAGGGCAATGTCTATGAGTTCTGTAACACCATAGACCTGTCATCATATTCCCACCTCCCCAAGTATTACATGCAGGCCATGGTCCTGGCCGGTGACCAGCGCGTCCAGGATATATACCCTGAGGACTACGCCGCAGCCTCAGACCAATACACCCGCTTCCTTGAAGTCCTTGATTCAGTTAAAGACACCCCCCAACAGTACCAGTCCAACGCCACCTTCCTGGACTTCCACGAAACCTACTACTGGGTTTATTACTTCAAACTGCGTAAGTGAAAATTGTTGTAGTTTTTAGGCTTGAATATTATAGGACCTTGTTATTCCTTGCTGGGATTCTGCTCCTTGATAATATTCAATACTTGTTTTAAAGCCTCTTCTGACGGACATTCATAGTCTGGTACGATACGGTTATTTACTATGCCAGGTCGGTTTACTATATGCTCGTGGTTTGATACTTGTATTCGTAGTTTGGATTTCGGTAGACAATAAACAAAAATACTTGTATAGCAGTTGGGAGTATTGCCTGGAGAAAGGCCTACAATTTTACCTAAATTGTTCTCTTGCAGACAATTTGCGAATTCCATTGATGCGCTAAAAGACAAGGTTGATGTCAAGAGATAAACATTGCCTTTATAAGGTTGTTTGGCGTTTTTGGCGTTATTGAATCCCAATCTGTATTTGATTTTAAATGGTCCACATCTTAGCCAGCCCTTTCCGTAATATATACGCTTCTTGTCTGAAAGATGATTGATTATGTAATACCAAATTCTCGGATTTCCTCCAGTGTTATATCTAACATCAAAAATCACATTATTAATATTGTGTTGTGATACGCTGTCAAAGAATGTGGAAATGTCATTTTTTACCAGTCTCATTTTTCCAGGTAGAAAGCATTCAAAATGGTGAATATCAAAATAACCATAATCAAGACTATCTACGATGGAAAAGTTACTTATGTTTGTTTGAGATTTAATATTAGGTTGCTCATATTCGTTAGTAAAAAAATCTTCCTTGAAAAATTTTTTATCAATAGTATCACCATTATTTATGAATGAATAAATAATTCCGTTATTTATATCAAAATTGAATAATGGAAGGTATTCATATATTGATAGATTATTATTCATTAGAAAATGAGAAAAATCGTCAGTTTCAGAACTATACAAATGCTTGTTGTGTTCGAAAATGTCGTCTAATGATATGTTGTTAACAGATAATAGTTTTCCATATTGCCCAAGATTTATTTGATGAAACGTTTGAAATCTAGGAAATACCATGGTGTGGCCATCGTGAAGCGTTGCTGTCATTGTCTGAATAATGGCATAGAGTGAAATCACAGAAATACTATCTTGAGCTTCAATTTGTTTGTGTGCAAAATGAAATGCATCGTCTAATGATTTCGGAATAGAATCAATTAGCGCTGGGTGATTTTTACATATATTCTTATACGCAAATTCTAAATCTATTATTGCATCTTTTTTGCAAATCCTATGATCGGGTGAATTAGTATATTCAAAGGATTTGGTCAAGTTACTACTCAAAAATTCACTATTCCATAGGGGCCAACAAACGCTGCCCCATAACAACCATGTGATAGATGAGATAGCAATGACAGATGTGGCTATTTTCCATTTTTTATTCCACGATTTAAAGTTGTAAATTACAATTAAAGCTATTAGTATGATACCAATGAAATCTACATATTCGGGTATATGAAATAGGAGAGAAAGAAATGGAGTAATACTCAAAATACAGCAAACAAGAATAGTGTGAAATGGTTTAAGATGACTAATTTTTGACATAATTGGACTAGGACTAGTTGTTTGTCATAAAAGTACGAATGATTGTACGTAATACCAAAAAGTAATGGGGAAAAATCCCCATCACTAAAATTACACTGTACTACTTATTGTCAATTGTAATAACATTATTCCTAGGAAGTACTATTGTAATTGGGTATGTTGTATCTTCATTATTAATCTTTCCAATAATATCTAATGCTGTTAACATGTATAGAAAAGAATGAATAAGAAAGCCTCCTTCAATTGAAGTTATTTCTTGGTTGGATAACTCTTCAAAACATGAAGAATACGATTCTGCGGATTTCATGTGCGTGCCATTAGATGTGGTGAAATAATGGGGACCGAAGTCCCCATTAAATAATTACTTTTCACCGGTTTTAACCTCGGCATTGTTACCTTCAAAGATGTGATATTCAAAAGTGTTGTCATGTCCGCAACTTGCCAGCAGCAGGGCTGCGGCGGCGCAGACGAGGAGGACGGTGAGGGAGCCGCCATCGGTGTTACGGGTTTCCTGAACTGTCATTTCCTGCATTCCGAAAGAATTGATCTCAATTTTTTTCATAGTGATAAAAGTTTTAAATGGTTAATAAAAATGGATTAGATAACTACTGCAGTGTGATATCTGATGCAAGTATAGGGCAATAGATTCCAAAATAATGGAATCTGGAAAAAATCTTCAAAAAAAGTGATGTACCCCAAAATACACATCTTTTATATACAAGGGAAGTTTGGCTGCATGTCTTGTGGGCGTATTTACCATAAAAAGAGGTGGTACTTGCATCAGGCAAGCACCACCTCTTTTTATTATATGGCCTTATCGGTTCAGGCGTTTTCAATGGCACCCTGCGCGGCAGCCAGACGTGCAATAGGAACGCGGAACGGTGAGCAGCTCACGTAGTTCAGACCAACCTTGTCGCAGAACTTGACTGATGAAGGTTCACCGCCATGTTCGCCGCAGATACCGCACTTCAGGTCAGGACGTACTGAACGGCCCTTGTCAACAGCCATCTTGATGAGCTGTCCGACACCCTTCTGGTCAAGAACCTGGAACGGGTCAACCTTAAGAATCTTCTTTTCAAGATATACAGGCAGGAACGAAGCGATGTCATCACGTGAATAACCGAATGTCATCTGAGTCAGGTCATTGGTACCGAATGAGAAGTATTCTGCGCGGGCTGCAACTGCATCGGCGGTAAGAGCTGCACGCGGGATTTCAATCATTGTACCAACCTTGAATTCGAACGGCTCAACGCCTTCAGCCTTGAAGAGCTCAGCTGCGGTGGCGCGGATGATTTCTTCCTGCTGTTCAAACTCGTAATGCTTGCCTACCAGAGGAACCATGATTTCGGGCTTGGGATCCATGCCTTCCTTGCGAAGCTGGATGGCGGCACCGATAATGGCCTTGGTCTGCATTTCGGTTATTTCAGGATAGGTGTTGCCAAGACGGCAGCCGCGGTGACCAAGCATCGGATTGTTCTCTGACAGAGACTCAACGCGGGCCTTGATAGCTTCAAGAGTGGTACCCATAGCTTCAGCCATTTCCTGCTGACCCTTTGTGTCGTGGGGAACGAATTCGTGCAATGGGGGATCAAGCAGACGGATGTTGACGGGCAGTCCGTTCATTGCCTTCAGGATTCCGTAGAAGTCCTTCATCTGGTAGGGGAGCAGTTTCTCAAGTGCCTTCTCGCGACCGGCCTTGTTTTCAGCCAGAATCATTTCACGCATGGCCTTGATCTTCTCACCTTCAAAGAACATGTGTTCAGTGCGGCAAAGTCCGATGCCGACTGCACCGAATTCACGTGCAACCTGTGCATCGTGTGGGGTGTCAGCATTAGTGCGGACAACCAGACGTGTGTACTTTGAGCAAAGATCCATGAGCTCTGCAAAGTCTCCGCTGATTTCAGCAGCCTTGGTCTCAACCTGGCCAAGCAGCACCTGACCGGTTGAACCGTTGATAGAAATATAGTCACCTTCCTTAAGTGTGATGTCTTCAATCTTGACAGTCTTCTTTACATAGTCAACAGCCAGAGCGCCTGCGCCTGATACGCAGCACTTGCCCATACCGCGTGCAACAACTGCAGCATGGCTGGTCATACCGCCACGGCAGGTAAGGATACCTTCTGCAGCAGCCATACCGGCAAGGTCTTCAGGTGATGTTTCCATACGTACCATGACAACCTTGTGTCCGTTCTTATGCCATTCTTCAGCATCTTCTGCGCTGAATACAATCTGACCGCAAGCGGCACCCGGTGATGCGGGAAGTCCGGTGGTCAGAACCTTGGCCTTCTTCAGGGCGTTCTTGTCAAATACGGGGTGCAGAAGTTCATCAAGCTTCTGGGGCTCGCAACGCTGGATTGCGGTCTTTTCGTCAATCAGACCTTCGTGCATCAGGTCCATGGCAATCTTTACCATAGCAGTACCTGTGCGCTTGCCGTTACGGGTCTGAAGGAACCACAGCTTGCCTTCCTGAACGGTGAACTCCATATCCTGCATATCGTGGTAGTGGTTCTCAAGCTTTGTCTGAAGGTCATCCAGCTGCTTGTAAACCTCGGGCATGGCCTCTTCCATTGAAGGATACTTGGCCAGACGCTCTTCTTCTGAAATCTCAGCGCGCTTTGCCCAACGCTGTGAACCTTCCTTGGTAATCTGCTGCGGTGTGCGGATACCTGCAACAACGTCTTCACCCTGAGCGTTTACAAGGTATTCACCGTTGAACAGGTTCTCACCGGTAGCGGCGTCACGGCTGAAGCATACACCGGTGGCCGATGTGTCACCCATGTTGCCGAATACCATGGCCATGACTGATACGGCGGTACCCCATTCGTCTGGAATTCCTTCCATCTTGCGGTACAGGATGGCACGTTCGTTGTTCCATGAACCGAATACGGCGCAGATGGCACCCCAGAGCTGGTCCATAGCACTTGTCGGGAAGTCCTGACCTGTGCGCTCCTTGACGGCAGCCTTGAACAGGACAACAAGCTTCTTCAGGTCATCGACGCTCAGGTCCTTGTCCAGGACTACGCCGCTTTCCTTCTTGACCTTTTCAATGATTTCTTCAAACGGGTCGATATCGGTCTTGTTGACGGGCTTCATGCCAAGAACAACGTCACCGTACATCTGGACGAAACGGCGGTAGCTGTCCCATGCAAAGTGCGGATTGTTTGTCTTGCGTGACAGACCTTCAACAACTTCATCATTAAGACCAAGGTTCAGGATGGTGTCCATCATGCTGGGCATTGAAGCGCGGGCACCTGAACGTACTGAAACCAGCAGAGGTCTCTCAACGTCACCGAACTTTGAGTTCATGAGCTTCTCAATGTGCTTGATAGCTTCTTCAACATCGTCCTTGAGAATGGCGACAACCTTGTCACGGCCAATCTGATAATATTCGTTGCAAACGTCAGTGGTGATTGTAAAACCGGGAGGAACCGGTACACCAAGCAGATTCATCTCAGCAAGGTTTGCACCCTTGCCACCAAGCAGATTACGCATTTGGGCATTTCCCTCAGCTTGTCCGTTACCGAACTTGTAAACTCTTTTTTCGCTCATAAAATAGTTTATGTATTTATGTATTGTAGTGTAAATTCAGATTGTCCTTTTTGCGGGTGCAAAGGTACCCATTTATTATTAAATATGTGTTCTGTATGCGCGCCATTTTTAATGTCAGTGCAAAAAATCCATAATTCTACCCGCCCGGCTGTCATTTTCACTAATTTTGCAGTCCGAAAAATCAAGAAGTATGTCCAGGAAAAGGAAAGAGCAGCCCATAATTGAAAACGTGACCATAACCGATGTAGCCGCCGAAGGCAAGTCGCTGGTCCGTATCAATGATCTTGTGGTATTCGTGCCGTTTGTGGTGCCCGGCGATGTGGTGGATTTGAAGATCCTCAAGAAGAAACACAGTTACGCTGAAGCCGTTGCTGTGAAATTCCACAAGCTGTCCGATGTCCGCGCTGTTCCATTCTGTCAGCATTTCGGAATATGCGGAGGCTGCAAATGGCAGAACCTGCCTTATGAGGAACAGTTGCGTTTCAAGCAGAAACAGGTGACAGACTGCCTGGAACGGATTGCAAAAGTGGAACTACCTGAAATCAGCCCCATTCTCGGTTCTGAAAATACAGTCCGATACCGCAACAAGCTTGAGTATTCGTTCAGCAACATGCGCTGGCTGACATCGGAAGAACTTGAACAGGTGGACAATACTGCAGACCGCAAACAGCCGGGACTGGGTTTCCATATACCGGGAGCGTTTGACAAGGTACTTCATATTGAAAGCTGCTGGCTTCAGGATGAAATATCCGACAGAATCAGAAATGCGGCTTATGATTATGCTGTGGAGCATGACATTCCGTTCATCAACCTGCGTTCCCAGGAAGGCATTCTGCGTGATATGATGGTCCGTGTGGTAACTACAGGCCAGATTATGGTCCTGCTTCAGGCAAAGGTTGAGACTCCAAAGCAGGAAGAACTGTTTATGGGCCTCATGCGGCATATATCGGATTCATTTCCGGAAATCACATCGCTTATGTATGTGATAAACAACAAGTGCAATGACACGTTCGGAGACCTTGACGTTCATGTGTTCCGTGGTGAAGAGTGCATCTATGAAACCATGGAGAACTTGAAATTCAAGATCGGACCCAAGTCATTTTTCCAGACAAACAGCCGTCAGGCCTACCGCCTGTATTCTGTAGTCAGAGATTTGGCAAAACTTGAAGAAAATGATGTTGTCTATGATCTCTACACCGGCACAGGAACAATTGCACAGTTCCTTTCCGGCAAAGTCAGAAAGGTGGTCGGCATTGAATACGTGCCGGAAGCCATTGAGGACGCCAAGGTTAATGCTTCGTTAAATAATATTGACAATGCAATATTCTTTGCCGGTGATATGAAAGATGTCCTTAATGCATCATTCATTGCCGAACATGGAACTCCGGACGTTATTGTGACAGATCCGCCAAGAGTGGGAATGCACAAGGATGTCATAGATGTCATCCTGGCGGCTGCTCCCAGGCGCATAGTGTATGTAAGCTGTAATCCTGCAACACAGGCCCGTGACGTGGCAATGCTTGATTCCCAATACAAAGTGACTGCTGTCCAGCCTGTTGACATGTTCCCGCATACCCAGCATGTCGAAGTGGTGACTGTTCTTGAAAGGCGTTGAGTAAACCTTATGTGCGCTGTGACTGGTCTAAAAGTTGTTAATTCATAAGACTGCCCCCTTAACATGATGGGAGTCGTGTTATAATTAGTATGGAATATTTATTGAAATGATGTCTGTATTCGGAAAAATATCAATGCTCATGATGCTGTTCACGGTGACTGCTGCCGTTTCTGCGCAGTCAGTCGGGGACCAGAAACCTGATTCGACAGCTGTGACTACCTCAAACAACAGTAAGGAGGTGGTGATTACACAGCCGGAGTTCAAGGGCGGCATCAAGGAAATGTACCAGTATATTGCTGACAATTTCCAATATCCGGAAGAGGCCGCAAGGCGGTCGGTCAATGGTAAGATGGAAGTTGAGTTTACAGTTGAAAAATCAGGTGACGTCACATATTGCGGAATTGTCAAAGGTCTTGACTATTCCATTGACGGAGAAATTCTCAGACTGCTTGAGGCCATGCCCCGCTGGATTCCGGCTACAAGAAATGGGGAACCGGTCAGATATAAAGTGCTGATGCCACTTACAATCCGTGCCAAGAAGTCTCAGAAGTCTTCAATGTCACTGATTGATTATATGGACGAATAAACATTACTGTCATGAAAAAGTTCCTGCTTTCATTTTTTGCATTTGCATCTGTTCTTTTCATGAGCAGTTGCGGTGATGTGTACAAAACGGAAATAGTCAAGGAAGGCGTTGACCTTTTCACTGATTATGTGACTGCTGCAGCAGACAGTTGGACTTATTTCGGAAACGAAGGTGAACTGGGCTGTCTCATATATCAGGACTTTGAATTTCCGGAAATCTCCAACAAGGTGATGGATGAAGGTCTTGTGACGGTCTATTTCTGCGCAAGGGAACAGGAAGGAAATGATTTTGTTGACCGCGACCATCCTCTCCCGTATGTGTTCACAGTTGAAAATGAACGTCATCAGGTAATCAGCCAGAATATCCGGTACGCAGTTGAACGGGGCTTTCTGAGAGTCATTGTCGAATGGAGTGATTCAAAAACATATCTGCAGGATGATATGCAGTTCAAGGTCTGCATAATGTCTCCCGGAAAGTGACATTTCATTTTTCTGCCGCCTGCAGAATCAGTGTGGTGGCGCCCAGAGTGATAATGGCGCCGTCTTCAATCCGGACTCTTTCCCTGTCACCCAGAATGCGGTTGAACAGGAATGTGCCGGTCAGGCTGGGGAAGTCCCTTAGAGTATAGCTTATATCTCCGTCAGCTTCTTTCTTTACAGTAATGACACAATGCCGTCTGTCCATGCTGCGGTCATTGGTGTCAATGGGGATGGTGATTTTGTCTCCGGGGTTGTATCGGCCTATAATGTTCTCTCCTTCCTTAAGCGCAAAGCTCTGACGGTAGCCGAAAACGTTCTCTACGACCAGTATCGAACCGAATCCGTCATCGTTGGTTTCCGGATTCCTGTTGGCATCCTTCTGAGTGGCCGCAAGACTGCTTGTTCCGATGCGTATCTTGAACTGCTTGCGGCAGTTCTCGCACTCAAACACAAGTGACTGCCCCTGTGCATACAGGGTTTCGTCAAAGATGTTGTAGTGGTCGCACTTGGGACAGCGTACGCGTTTCATATTTCTGGAAATACTGAATTGTCCATAAAAAAAGCAAACCTGTAAGCCGGGTTCTGTACGGAGCATGCTCCGTGTCTGCCATTAATCTTGACCTGCCGTCACCGGCAGGCTCCGTGACCTTAAAGCCACGCTCGTTCCACCCTCCGGCTTGAGCGGGCAGCCCTCTGACGCCGGTATACATGAACTTGCAACTTCCAGTGCGCACAGCACCTGTGTCACCACAGGCCTGGTGGGCTCTTGCCCCGCCTTCTCACCCTTACCCTTGCGGGCGGTTGTTTTCTTCTACGCTCCCCGGCCGTCACCGGCCGCGTCGTTATGGGTAGTGGGATGCCCTGTGTTGCCCGGACTTTCCTCTGCCCGCAGGGGACAGCGGCAGACCGGTCTGCTTTCGGCCGCAAAATTACAACAATTTGACGGCAATTGATTACATTTGCGTTTTTAAAACAAAAACAATGAAAAGGATAATTGCAGCAGCAGTTCTGACGGTGGCCATGTCAGTCCAGGCCCAGAACAACAATGGTGGAATCAGTGCAGAGATGCTTGACGAAATCCGTAACGGTTACAGTGACACTCCGGCTGAAAAGGCTGTCAGAAATGCTCTGGCAGGCCAGTCAATAGCCGTGCTTGCTGTCAATGCAGACAATGCGGCCATGATTGACACCCATTTTTCAAACCGGGTCCTGACAAAGGGTATCACAGACCAGAAATCATCAGGCCGATGCTGGCTCTTTACCGGTCTGAACGTACTCAGGGCAAAGATGATAGCCAAACATGATCTGGGCGAATTCACATTCAGCCAGAATTATGTATCTTTCTATGATCTGCTGGAAAAATCAAATCTTTTCCTTCAGGCCATGATTGACAACAGCAAATCGGATATCACAGACCGTAAGGTTGACTGGCTTTTCCAGAATCCCATAGGTGACGGCGGACAGTTTACCGGTGTGTCCAATCTGATAATGAAATATGGAGTGGTGCCGTCCGATGTCATGCCGGAAACATATCAGAGCAACAATACATCAGAAATGCGTGCGGTCCTGTCAAAGAAACTGCGCCAGTTCGGACTTGAACTGCGCGGAATGAAAACGGCCGATGCCATTAAACGCAAGACTGAAATGCTGACTGAAATTTACGGAATTCTGGCAAAATGTCTGGGTGTGCCTCCAACCTCTTTTGAATGGACACGTTATGACAGCAAGGGAAATTTCGTAAGCAGAAAGACATATGCTCCCAAGGACTTTTACAATGAGTTCGTGGGACAGGATCTTGAAAACAATTACATTATGGTCATGAATGATCCGTCAAGGGACTATTACAGGACCTATGAAATCGAATATGACCGCCATGTGTATGACGGAGACAACTGGGTGTATGTCAATCTGCCGGTTGAAAGGATCAAGGAAATGGCAATAGCCTCGATAAAGGACAGCACAGCCATGTACTTCTCTTGTGATGTACGTAAGTTCGCCAACACTTCAAAGGGCACTCTTGACCTTGCCAATATGGATTATGAGTCTCTTTTTGATACGGACTTCCCAATGGACAAGAAGCAGCGCATTCAGACTTATGCCAGCGGTTCGTCACATGCCATGACACTGATTGCCGTAGATCTGGATGACCGGGGCAACCCTGTAAAGTGGATGGTTGAAAACAGCTGGGGTGCTTCATCGGGCTATAAGGGAAACCTGATTATGACCGATGAGTGGTTCAACGAATATATGTTCCGCCTGGTGCTTGAAAAGAAATATGTGCCGTCCGACATTCTGGATGTCATGAAGAAGAAACCCGTCATGCTTCCGTCATGGGATCCGATGTTCCTTCCTGAAGAATAAGAATTAAGATAAACCGATATGAAGAAAAGTTTTGTTTTGTCTGCAGCGGTAATGGCGCTGCTGTGCGTTTCATCATGCTCAAAGTATGAGACCGTCAAGGGTGATCCCATGCATTCAATGATCTGTACCCTTGACAACGGTCTGAAAATCTACATGACTGTCAACAAGGAACAGCCAAGACTGCAGACCTACATTGCTGTCCGCAATGGAGGAAAGAATGATCCGTCAGACAATACCGGCCTGGCCCATTATCTTGAGCATATCATGTTCAAGGGCAGCGAGAATTTCGGCACTATGGACTACGCAGCGGAAAAGGTGCTGCTGGATCAGATTGAAGAGCAGTTCAACATATACAGGACAAAGACCGATCCCGATGAACGCAAAGCCATTTATCATATTATTGACAGCCTGAGCTATAAGGCATCGGAAATAGCCATACCGAACGAATATGACAAACTGATGGCCGTCATCGGTTCTCAAGGTACAAACGCATTCACCAGCGAAGACCTTACCTGCTATCAGGAGGACATTCCGTCAAATCAGATAGATTCCTGGGCCAGAATTCAGGCAGACCGTTTCCGCAATCTGGTAATACGCGGTTTCCATACTGAACTTGAGGCTGTGTATGAGGAATACAACATGTATCTCAATGAAGATACCCAGAACGCGCTGTATGCAATGGATTCAGTTCTGTACAAAAACCATCCTTATGGATTGCAGCAGGTCATCGGAACACAGGAACATCTTAAGAATCCGTCAATTACGGCAATCAAGAGGCAGAAGGAGATGATGTACGTTCCAAACAACATTGCCATCTGCGTGTCAGGTGACTTTGATCCTGATGAGTTCGTTGCAACTGTAAAGAAGTATTTCGGTGACTGGGAACCGAATCCTTCAGTTCCGGAACTCAAGTATGAAGCTGAACAGAAGATCACATCACCGGTTACAAAGCATGTCTATGGTACCGAATCGGACTTCCTTATCATGGGCTGGCGTACTCCCGGTGAAAGGGACAGTGAAAGTGAAATTGCAGAAATAGTCAATTCCATACTGACCAACGGCAAGGCCGGTCTCATTGACCTGGACCTCAACCAGCAGCAGAAAGTACTGGGTGCAGGCTCTGAATGCTATGGCCGTGTTGACTATTCCGATTTCCTTCTGTTCGGTTATCCGAAGGACGGACAGAGCCTTGATGAGGTCCGTGACCTGCTGCTTGCCGAACTGGCAAAACTGCGTGACGGAGACTTTGACGAATCTCTCATTCAGGCTGCTGTGGCAAACATGAAACTGAGTGAGATGCGTTCTCTGGAATCAAACCGCAGCCGTGCAATGATGTTCGTGAACTCATTCTCAAACCATACGGACTGGGCCGATGAAGTCACGCTTCTTGACCGTCTGGAAAAGGTGACAAAGGCCGATGTCATGGCGTGGGCAGGCAAATGGCTTGCCGCGGAATCATACGTTGCCGCATACAAGCATCAGGGCGTGAATCCCAAGAGCAACAAGATCCAGGCACCTGCAATCACTCCGATTGCCACCAACCGTGACTGTCAGAGCGCATTCCTGACTGAAATTTCAGAAACTCCAGTCAAGCCTGTGGAACCTGTCTTTGTCAATTTTGACAGGGATATGACAGTCTCTTCACTTAAGGACGGTGTTGAACTGCTTTACAGGAAGAATGAGAACAATGACATTGCAACCGTCAGTTTCCGCTATGACATGGGTCTGCTGAACGATCCTGCCCTGGAACTTGCATTTGACTATCTGTCATATCTTGGTACTCCGACCCGCAGTGCAGAACAAATTGCTCTTGAGGAATACAGACTTGCGGCAAGCCACAGTTTTTCAGTATCGGACAATGTCCTGTCATATTCTGTGTACGGTCTCTCTGAAAATGTCAGCAGAATGACAGACATAGTTGAAGACCTTATAATGAATGCCGTCCCCGATGAAGAGATACTTGAGAATCTTAAATCGGACATGCTGGTTTCCCGCCAGATGAACATGGCCAGTCAGAGCAGCTGCAACAGCGCACTCCGCAATTATGTAGTATATGGTCCCGAGTATGTCAGGTCCACAACGCTTACAGACGAACAGCTGATGTCTGTGACGTCACAGGAACTGCTTGAAAAGGTTAAGGTCATATTTGACAAGGCTCACAAAGTGCTGTTCTATGGCCCTCAGGATGAACAGACTGTCAAGGCAATTCTTTCCGACCATCACAAAATGGCAGACCGGCCCGAAAAGCTGACAAAGAAATATGCCTCAAAGCGTATTGTGACTGAACCAGTCATCTTCATGGCACCATATGATTCCAGACAGCTCAACTATATCCAGTATTCTGACCGTGGTGAAAAGTTCTCATTGGCCGATGTTCCCGCCATTGAACTTTACAACGAGTATTTCGGCGGTGGCATGAATACCGTAGTGTTCCAGGAAATGCGTGAGGCCAGGGCTCTTGCATACAGCGCAGGCGCATACCTGACTTCTCCGTCTTATGCCGATGACACATACAGTTTCCGTGCAACTATTGGAACACAGAATGACAAGCTCAAGGCTGCAGTCGAGGCATTTGATCTGATAATAAATGATATGCCTCAGTCCGACAAGTCATTCCAGATAGCAAAGACAGGTCTGGAATCAGTCCTGCGTACACGTCGTACCACAGGCATGTCAGTGCTCAGCGCATATCTTTCAGCCCTGGAACTCGGCCTTAAGGAACCCGTGGCAAAACTGGTGTATGACAATCTGTCAGCAATGACAATGGATGACCTTGTCAAGTGTCAGCAGAAATGGGTGAAGGGACGCACATACGTCTATGGCATACTTGGTGATAGCAAAGACATGGATATGGAGTTCCTGAAATCACTTGGCAGGGTACAGGAAGTGACACTTGATGAGATTTTCGGCTATTAGTAATGAAGTGTTAATTGAACGGCTTGTCAGTTAATTTTTGGCAAATTTGTATTGACTGGTATAACATTGGCAAGAATGTTGTCTATATTTGGTGAAGGTTATTGTTAACGCGGACCAATTAATTAACTAAAAAAGGAGAATTAATTATGAAAAAGACAACTAGTATTATCGCGTACACACTTACTTGCGTGTGCTGTTGCGTGTTTGCATCGGTCATAACCACAAATCTGGTAAACAGAAAAAACGGTAACAATGCGTATGCTACCCCACAAGGTGCTCCCTATACGACACTTACTCAGGCTGCAATGCCAGCCGCATTGAAAATGCAGCCGGTAGATCTGACTGATGCAGCAGAAAAGACGGTGCATGGCGTCGTCCATATCAAATCAACGGTCAAGAGCCGTACCCAGACCGTACAGGTCATGCCGGATCTGTTTGACCAGTTGTTCGGATACGGCCGTCCCCGTTATCGCCAGGTTCAAAGCCAGCCTCAGGTAGGCTATGGTTCAGGTGTCATCCTGACATCGGACGGATATATAGTAACCAACAACCATGTCATTGACAATGCTGACGAAATACAGGTCACACTCAATGACAGCCGTGAATTTACCGCCAAGCTCGTAGGAACAGACCCGAATACGGACCTTGCCCTTATCAAGATTGACGGAAAGGATTTCCCCGTCATTCCAATGGGTGATTCCGATGATCTCAGGCTGGGAGAGTGGGTGCTTGCAGTCGGCAACCCGTTCAATCTGACATCAAGTGTCACAGCCGGTGTGGTCAGCGCCAAATCACGCAAGATAGGAATCTATGAGGACAATGGGGGCTTAGAGTCATTCATCCAGACCGATGCCGCCATCAATATGGGCAACAGTGGCGGTGCCCTTGTCAATGTCCGCGGTGAACTTGTCGGCATCAATGCTGCACTTGAATCACCGACAGGAACATACGCAGGCTATGGCTTTGCCATTCCGACCACCATCGTCAAGAAGGTCGTATCGGACTTGAAGGAATACGGCTCAGTGCAGCGTGCAATCCTTGGCATCAACGGTGACGATCTGGCAAAAATACGCCAGTCCGATGAATACAAAGACAAGGATTTCGGTACATCTGAAGGCGTTTATGTCATCCACGTAGGTGATGACAGCGGTGCGGCTGCAGCCGGAATCAAAGAGGGTGATGTCATCATATCGATTGACGGAAAGAGGGTGAAGACCTTGAATGAACTTCAGGAAACATTGCTCAAGTACCGTCCGGGTGACAATGTTACTGTTGTAGTGCTCCGTGACAAGAAGGAGAAGATACTTGAAATCGGACTCAAGAACACTCTTGGAAATACTGAGATTGTGAAGAAATCAGACCGTGAAATCCTTGGTGCTGTCTTCCAGGATGTTCCGGATCAGATCCGCCGTCAGCTGAACATAGCTTACGGTGTTCAGGTAAGCAGTGTCAAGCCTGGTCTGATGAAGGACGCCGGCGTCAAGAGCGGACTCATCATCCTGAAAATCAACAGCCGTGAGATCAAGTCTGTGGCAGACATAGAGGAAATATACAGCGAAGCATTGAAGTCACAGGATAAGGTCCTGTTCATATCGGGCGTATACCAGTCCGGATCAGTGTTCCGTCGTGCCAACTACGCCATCGGACTTTCTGACGAAGAATAAGTTTCCACGCTGATTTGCAGAAAAATTGGAGCGGCCTGAAACCGCTTCAATTTTTTTGCGTATTAAGAAGATAGATTATCAATAATATTGAGTACTTTTGCACCCAATTCGCTTATTTAAGAATAATAGGCGGTTTTTGCACGTTAACAACAACACCACATACTGAAAATGAGACAACTCAAAATCACAAAGAGTATAACGAACCGTGAAAGCGCTTCTCTTGACAAGTATCTGCAGGAAATAGGTCGTGAAGAACTGATTACTGTAGAAGAGGAAGTCGAACTGGCACAGCGTATCCGCAAGGGTGACCGTGCAGCGCTGGAGAAGCTGACCAGAGCAAACCTGCGTTTCGTCGTATCTGTGTCAAAACAGTATCAGAACCAGGGTTTGAGTCTTCCTGACCTTATCAATGAAGGCAATCTGGGTCTTATCAAGGCGGCAGAAAAGTTCGATGAGACACGCGGATTCAAATTCATCAGTTATGCCGTGTGGTGGATCCGCCAGTCAATTCTTCAGGCTCTGGCAGAGCAGGCACGAATTGTCCGCCTGCCTTTGAACCAGGTAGGATCGCTCAACAAGATAAGCAAGGCGCTTTCCAAGTTCGAACAGGACAATGAACGCCGTCCGTCTCCGGAAGAACTGGCGGAAGTTCTTGACATTCCGGTTGACAAGATTGCAGATACGCTGAAGGTTTCAGGCCGTCACATATCAGTTGACGCTCCTTTCGTTGACGGTGAAGACAACAGTCTGCTTGACGTGCTTGTCAATGATGATTCTCCTATGGCAGACCGCACTCTGGTCAACGAATCCCTGTCCAAGGAAATTGACCGTGCCCTGTCAACGCTCACAGACCGTGAAAAGGATATCATCCGCATGTTCTTCGGTATTGGCTGCCGCGAAATGACACTTGAAGAAATTGGTGACCAGTTCGGACTTACACGTGAGCGTGTGCGTCAGATTAAGGAAAAGGCCATTCGCCGTCTGCGCCAGAACTCAAGAAGCAAACTGTTGAAATCTTATCTGGGCTGATTATGCGCCGCTGTATTGGTAGTATCATACTGTTCCTGGCTCTGATATCTTCATTGCCGGTTTCAGCGCAGCGTTCCGGTCGTATTCAGGATCCCACGCTGAACAGGGGCGACGGACTTACTGTCAACAGAAAAGATCTGCTTGAAAAGAAAAATTCCAAGCAGGACAGGAAATCCCGCCAGGTTGATCTGTATATGTTTGCTGCATCGTATTCATTGGTGGATTCTCTCCTGTTCATTTCCGATGTCCAGAAGGTCAATGACGTGACACTGAACAACAAATGGTTCCTTGTTGACCGTTCCAAGTTTGAAGCTCAGTATGCAGATTTCCTGGGTGCTGAATTCAATGAGACACTCATATCGGTCGTATATTTCTCTGAAAAGGAAAAAAAGATGATAAGGAAAAGGGCTGGCGTCCTGAAACGCAATGGAAAGAAAATCCATTACGAACTGGAACTGACTCCGGAATTCCTTTTTTCAAAGCCTGAACAGTCCGAAGATCCGGTGCAGGATTAATACTGCAAGTGAACGGCAATACGCACACCCCAGAGCTGGACTCCCGGGGTGTTTTTGTATGTGATTCTCTGAAAATAGCTGATTGAAGCCAATTTGAATATGTTTTCGATGCCAGCTCCAACTTCAACGAATGGAACTGTCATGTCTGAACCTGTGGCAGTGTTTACTGTGGGATAGAAGAATATCCTGTCACTTTGTGTCAGACGCGGATTGTTTTTGTCCATGAGTGAACCCCATGTACCACGGAAATAAAGCACTTCCCTCAGCTTCAAGTTGTTGACCAACGGCATCCTGTTCATAATCAGTCCGTTCATGTAATAAACCACATCCCATGTCAGATGCCGGTCCATTATGAATTCCATAGGCGTCATGGTCTCAAACGTTTCCTTCCTGTATGTATATGAAAGGTTCGCGTTTGGAATCATAAGCAGCGGGTAGGGTGCCTGTCCCCATATTTTTCCGGCATTCAGAGTGACATCAAAATAGCCAATCGGCGCAGCCATCAGGCGCTGGTGATATGAAAAGTCCGTCCTTTGAATGGTGTAGTCGCTGCCAAGTACACCGGCATTGGCAATTGTATGCTTTAACTGAAATACAGGAAATTCCGGTGTCTTGCTCTTTCTGTTCCATTTATGCTGTATGAACTTTTCATGGGGTGCATATCTCAGTCCGAGTTCCAGTTCCGTCTGCATTATTTCAGGAACATTTCCGCTGCCGTCAGTCTTTTCCATAGGAATGAACTTTGTTGCCTCATTGACCCTGTTCCTCAAGACACCGGTCACGGTAAGACCATTGTAATGCTCATGAGTATAAGTCAGTTCCGATGTGCGGGTATATCCTATCATGTTGTCGGGCAGACGTCTTAAAGAAAGCAGGGCATTGTCCTTGTTCGTGTAAATGTATTGCTGTCCGTACTGGTAAATGTCATCTTCGTACTGGAACCTGATGGAATGGATCGGAAATTCATTCCATTGTTCCTTCTTGGGCTTGAACGAATACTCCAGACGTCCGAAATACTTGAACCTGTTGTCTGCAACGCCATAGATCAGATAACCGGTGCCGAACAGGTGCGGATTAAGGTATGCAGTTGTCATTCCGCCCAGTTTGAATCGGACTTTTTCCATGCCGTTTGAACTTATCATTGTGTTGACAGGACCGATATAGAATGGCGTCCTATCTTCGCGTACGGGAATGAACCCGGAGAACAGAAGGTTGATGAACCGTTCAGTCCAATAGTATATGGGTACTTCACGCAGTCTTGACAGCATCTCATTGATGTCTTTCGATTTGCTTCCGCTGACATTGCCGTCACCGCCGCGGTACCTGGCCCAGAAAACAGCGTCCTTTTCAGTGGCGTCACTGTCCTCAATGACAGGCTCGTCATGTGAGAATGGCTCCTTGTCAACATCCCCGTTGAAAGCATAGTCCGAGTATTCCACCTCGCGCCGCCCGTATATTCCGTCAATGAAATCGTACAGCTTGAATTCGGCCGTAATGCATTCATAAGTCAGAAGCCGAGGATGCTTGCTGTCCCTTGTGAACTTCTGCTCGATATTCATGTATTCCACGAAATTCAGATTGATGTCATAAGGAACATTCATCTGAATCCATTTTACGAAATGGGTCGTGTCAACAGTTATGAAAAGGTGTCCTGTAAATCCGAATGACTGCAGATTCCTTGGTACGAATGCCAGATCGACACATTCTTCACCTTCAACATTAATGGTGTCCTGCAGGTAATATCTGTAATATGATGTCGCATAGTTAGAGAATGGACTGACAAATTCATTCCTCATAATGATGACCTTCTCGTTGAACAGGTCAATGTCCTTAAGCGTGGCTTCAATTGAAGCGCGAACTTCCTCGTCCGGCAGAAAGTCCTCAATGCCAACCCAGTCCCGGCCGTAAATGTGCTGCCTTTGCCTTTTCGGTTTTCTCTGAAAATAGTCAGTTGCGGCAATCTCACGTGTTGAGATATTCAGGATAGGCTTTCCGGACACCAGTGAAGTGTCAACGTAGTCCGATAGGAACGGGAATTTCCGGAACATTGCCTGCGCCTGTTTTTCTTCAGTGAAGTTGTCAAGTGCAATTACAAAATTCTCATACCTGTTCCTTGATACAAAATCTTCATTGAAAGGATTGTCCTTGTCTCTTCTTCCAATAATCTCTTCAACCAGTTCGACAGCCGGGTTGCCCTTCTTTCTGTAATGCTCCCTGCCCGGTTCGATTACCACTTCCTGAAGATTGTATGTGGCTGGCTTCAATGCAACCTTAAGTGGAAAGACTGTGCTTTTTGACAATTCAAGAACAAAGTCCTGATATCCGATTGAAGACACTACCAGCGTCTGTCCATCAACTTTGCCGTTGAATGAGAAATTGCCATTGTAATCAGTGATGCATCCCGTTGATGTGTCCTTCAGCCTTACGGTGGTGTATGGCAGGACCATACCTTCACTGTCTGTCACATTTCCGCTTATTCTGACCGGCTGGCTTTGTGCAAAAGCACTGCCGTTTCCAATCAGAAGAAATGATATAATGGCAAGCAGACAACAAATAATCCTCCTATTCACACCTTAATTATAAAGACCCGCAAAGATAGTCATTAATTGCCATTCTTTATAAATCAGCCAGTTAGTTTTGTCAGCTAAAAATTCTTTGAAAAAAGTGCTCAAAATGTTTGGTCAGTATTTAAAGTCGCTCTATCTTTGCATCCGCTTTCCGAAAGGAACACGATCGGAGGGCACACGAACACGACGTTCTTTGAACAGATTTCATACAGACAAGTAGTACGACGGGCGTACGCA
>JAGHSY010000052.1 GCA_018065615.1 Candidatus Colenecus caballi
CGTTTTGTGCATTGAAAATACAACACCTTGTCTTAGCGCTTCCGGAACTGCGGATTTTCACCATTGAATTCCTGCTGTCCCCATACTTTTTCGGGTGAGCCAATTCATTTTTTCTTGCCCAAGGGCAAAAAACAGTCGCGAAGCGACCCGCCCGGAGGGCGGCACATTTGCGGAGCAAATTAAAACAAGGTTTACCGAATTCATTTTTTCTTGCCCAAGGGGCAAAAAAAAATGAATTCACTCGCGTGAACTCAGTTTTTTCAATTTTCCTCCGTAGGAAATTTTCCTACTTGGAGTGAGCCTTGCCGTCTTCACAGATTCTGGGGCCCGAACCTAATTACTAACCTAATTACTAACCAATTAATGCTTATGAGAATTATCCTTTGTTTTCGACCGCAAAGGTCGGTATTATTCTCATACGCTGTCACTTAATTCATTAAAACGTTAGTAAAATTGTGTTAACAAATTCAAGACCTTAAAAACGCCTAATCAATTGATAAACAGCAGTTCTCTGTATTTGGGCAATGGCCACATGTCATTATCGACTATCTCTTCAAGCTCATCGACCAGTTTTCTGATGGGTAAAAGTGAGTCGGAAATGGCCTGATATGCGCATGCTTTTTCAAATTCGCACTCTATTGAATTGGCATTTTTACGAGCCTCGACCATATCATCGACCTGGGTGCGCAGGTCTGTTGTAAGTTGTGAAATTTTCTTTACAATTTCAATCTCAGCCCCACCCTGCCGGCTGAATGATTCGCCAAACACGTCCTTCATCAGAGACAGATTCTTCAACAGTTTTGTCTGGTATGCCAGTGCTGCAGGAATGATATGGTTGATTGCCATGCGCCCAATGACGCGGGCCTCAATCTGCACCTTTTTGGTGTATGTGTTCCACTTGACCTCATTGCGGGCCTCCAGTTCCTTGCGGCTATAGACTCCGGTACGGGCAAACATTTCGACTGAACTCTTGTCAAGAAAGGCCGATATCATCTTGGGAATGCTGGTCTCCACGTCAAGTCCGCGTCTGGCAGCCTCCTTGTGCCATTCATCGGAATAGCCGTTGCCGTCAAAACAGATGACATCAATGATTGAAGCAATTATGGGCTTGAGAGCGTCCATGATGGCCACATTCAATGCCTTGCCCTGAGCGAGCTGGGCATCGACCTGGCCCTTGAATTCCGTCAGCTGGTCAGCGACCGAAGCATTGAGGGCCGCCATTGCCCCACCACAGTTGGCGCTTGAGCCCACGGCACGGAACTCAAAGCGGTTTCCGGTAAAGGCAAAGGGCGATGTGCGGTTCCTGTCCGTGTTGTCAATGAAAATTTCAGGAATTTCCACCAGACCGACCGATGCGCCCTTCTTGCCCATAATCTCAATAGGCGTATCGGAAGGCAGGGTCAGCAGCTTGCGCAGCACATCGGTCATGGTCTTGCCAAGGAAGGCCGATATGATTGTGGGCGGAGCCTCGTTTCCACCAAGACGCTGGGCGTTTGTGGCGGTGGCTATGGTTGCCTTGAGCAGCGCATTGTGCTTCTGGACGGCTGCAAGGACATTGACAAAGAATGTCACGAACTGCAGGTTGCCCATCGCATCCTTGCCGGGAGCCATGAGCTGCACGCCAGTGTCGGTGCCCAGCGACCAGTTGTTATGCTTGCCCGAACCGTTGATGCCGGCAAAAGGCTTTTCATGAAGCAGCAGCACAAATCCGTGTTTGCGGGCCATATTGTTCATGACATTCATGATCATCTGGTTCTGGTCATTGGCAAGATTGGCTTCACCGTATATTGGAGCCAGTTCGAACTGGTTTGGAGCCGCCTCATTGTGGCGTGTCTTCAAGGGAATGCCCAGACGGCATGCTGCAATCTCAACGTCACGCATGAAAGCGGCCACACGTGAAGGTATGGCCCCAAAGTAATGGTCATCAAGCTGCTGGTTCTTTGAAGCCTCATGTCCGAAGAGCGTGCGCCCGGTTATCATCAGATCAGTACGGGCGGCATACAGGTCCTCATCGACCAGGAAATACTCCTGCTCCCAGCCAAGATAATTGATGACCTTCCTGACATTCGGATCAAAAAGCCTGCATATAGGTAGAGCGGCGTCATTGATGGCTTTCAGAGAACGTTTCAGCGGGGTCTTGTAGTCAAGAGCCTCGCCTGTGTATGATATGAACAGTGAAGGTATGCACAGCGTGTCATCCTGTATGAACACAGGCGATGTGGGGTCCCATGCGGTATATCCGCGGGCCTCGAATGTGGCACGTATTCCGCCGTTGGGGAACGATGACGCATCGGGCTCGGTCTGGACAAGCGAACTGCCGTCAAATGCCTCAATCATGCGGCCCTGACGGTCATACTCAAGAAACGAGTCGTGCTTTTCGGCCGTGCCTTCAGTAAGCGGCTGGAACCAGTGCGAAATATGGGTCACGCCATGCTCCATTGCCCAGGTCTTCATGCCCACGGCCACCTTGTCAGCGGTCTTGCGGTCAAGGGAATAGCCGTTGTCAATGCAGTCTGTCAATGCCTTATACGTCCTGTCGTCAAGATACTTGCGCATCTTTTCGCGGTTGAATACCAGCTGGCCGAAATAGTCAGACGGACGTTCTGCAGGAACATCAACCGGCTGGGCCTTCTTCTTGAAAGCCTCCTGAACCACATCGAATCTGAGCTTGCTCATATATGCTTTGTCAGAAAGTTATTGCATCAATATTCTTCTGCACCTCTTCATCGGACATGGCATAATTGATAAGGTTGCCGCTCAGATACTGGCTGTAGGCAGTCATATCGACAAGTCCGTGACCGGTCAGGTTGAACAGAAGTACCTTGCTTTCTCCCTTTGCGTCCCACTCCTTTGCTCGGCGTATGGTGGCGGCAATGGCGTGACATGATTCGGGTGCGGGAATAATGCCCTCCGAACGGGAGAACAGCATGCCGGCCTCGAACGTCTCAATCTGATCCACGTCCATGGCCTCCATGACACCGTCCTTGAGCAGCTGTGACACAATGACACCTGCACCGTGATAGCGCAGACCGCCTGCATGAATGTTGGCGGGAGCAAAGTTGTGTCCCAGAGTGAACATGGGCATCATTGGGGTGTAGCCGGCCTCATCGCCAAAGTCATACATGAACTTGCCCTTTGTCAGCTTGGGGCATGATGCCGGTTCGACTGCAATGTAACGGGTGTCCTTATGCGTTCCGTCATAGTAGTGGCGCATGAACGGGAAGGCAATGCCGCCAAAGTTCGATCCGCCGCCAAAGCATGCAATGACCTCATCGGGATAATCGCCGGCCATTGCAATCTGCTTTTCGGCCTCAAGTCCGATGATGGTCTGATGCAGTGACACATGACTGAGCACGGAACCCAGCGTGTATTTGCAGTTGGGGGTTGTGCGCGCAAGCTCGACAGCCTCGGAAATGGCTGTTCCCAGTGAACCGTTATGGTTTGGGGTCTTTGTCAGGATATCCTTGCCGGCGCGGGTTGACATTGACGGTGACGGAGTGACCTGGGCACCGAACAGCTGCATCATGGCACGGCGGTACGGTTTCTGCTCATAGCTTATCTTGACCTGATATACGGCGGCCTCCAGTCCGAAGAGCTTGGCTGCGTATGAAAGTGCGGTACCCCACTGTCCGGCACCGGTCTCAGTAGTGACATTGGTAACACCCTCTTCCTTGCAGTAATATGCCTGTGCAAGAGCCGAATTCAGCTTGTGCGAACCTACAGGACTTACGCTCTCATTCTTGAAATAAATGTGGCACTTCGTTCCAAGGGCTTCCTCCAGGCCGTATGCGCGTACAAGAGGCGTGCTTCTGTAATAGGTGTACATTTCACGCACCTTGGCCGGTATTTCAATCCACCTGTCTGTGGTGTTGAGCTCCTGACGCGCACATTCCTTTGCGAACATGGGGAACAGGTCTTCAGGTGTCATGGCCTGGCCTGTCTTGGGGTCCTTCAGGGGCATAGGTTTTACAGGCATATCGGCCTGAATGTTATACCACTGGGTTGGAATCTCGGATTCACTGAGGAAAAATCTCTTCTGTTTCATATATCTGTTGTTTTTATCTTACCATTAAAAAAAATCCGCCTCACTCTTCATTGCTGTGGGACGGACATATCTACATGACTTGAATCAGGTCCAAATACGGAATTATGCCACCCCACGCCATCGTACGGTCTGCCAGAAGAGTCGCCAATACTTGTTCTGATTCATAACATTGTCTTTATCAGCCGCAAAGGTACAAGAAAAATGCAGGATTTGAGCAAATGGGACAAAAAAAATGCAGGATTCTTGCGAGTCCTGCATTTTTATACTTAATCAATTCAATCAGTTGGCTTCAACAGCTTCCTTGATCATATTCTCGTTTGCGGTGATGTAGATTTCAACGCGACGGTTCTGAGCACGGCCCTCTTCTGTATCGTTGCTGGCAACAGGCATTGAGAATGACATACCCTGGGTGATGATGCGGTCCTTGTCCATTCCGCACTTCTTGAGATAAGTTGCAACTGCATCGGCACGCTTTGCAGAAACCTTCTGGTTAGCCTCTTCTGTACCGACGTTATCGGTATGACCGTAAATTGTGATGTCAGTTTCAGTCATATCCTTCATAGTGTCAGCAAACTTGCCAAGGGTTTCCTTTGATTCGTCGCTCAGATTTGAGCTGTTGAAACCGAACAGGATTCCGCTGTCAAATGTAACCTTGATGCCCTTAAGGCCGTTGACGTCAGTAACTTCTTCAACCTTAGCTGCTTCAAGAGCGGCAAGTTCTTCAGCCTTCTTGTCCATACGGTTTCCGATAATTGCACCTGCGCCACCGCCTACGCCTGCTCCAAGAGCTGCGCCGATTGCTGCGCTTTCAGCGTCACCGCCAAGAAGAACGCCGATACCTGCACCAATTGCAGCACCTGCGCCGCCGCCAATCAGACCGCCGTTGGCTGTCTTTGACCATGATGCACAACCTGTAGCCGAAAATACAAGAGCTACTGAAAGTAAAACAGTAAGTACCTTTTTCATAAATAGAATGTTTTTGTTTAGATGTAAATTGGTGAGACAAAATTAGTATTATCTTTGACACAATTGTCCAACAAAACCAATTGTTTCTTATGAAATACTCCATTTTTTTCTCAACACTGGCCTGCAGTGCTCTCCTGGCAGCATCATGCAAGCAGCAGGCCCCAGTCCAGAACTGCGTTTTTGACAACAATGTCATAGTCGATGTCCCACGCGGAGAACAGGCTCACCCCGCCAATCCCGGACAGCGCAACTTTGGCGGCATGATACCGCCGGCCGGCTCAAACGCAAACAGACAGCGCATGCAGCGCCCCCCGCAGATGCAGCCCATGCAGCGCCCGGCCCCGCAGGTCCGCACAGTATCACTCAAGGAACTGTCAATGAGTGACCCGTTCATCTATCCTGATCCTGAAACAAAGACCTACTGGCTGACCAGCACAGGCGGTTCGCTGTACAAGAGCACAGACCTTGAAATGTGGACCGGCCCCTACAACGTCATCGACCTTTCCGGCACATGGATGCAGGGTAATTTCGTTGCCGCTGCAGAAATCCACAAGTTCGGTGACAAGTTCTACTACGCAGGCACATGGAACAACCACGGTGTATGCATAGAACAGGTTCCGCGCCGCTACAACGTTCCCCTGAACCAGACACAGCTGCTTGTATCGGACAAGGTTGACGGCCCGTACCTGCCTCTGGTCAAGGATTCCGTATTCTGCCTTGGCCCCACCAACTGGGACATCATTGACGGTACACTGTATGAAGAGAACGATACCGTATATATGGTGTTCGTCCACGAATGGACCCAGCTCATTGACGGCACAATGGCTTACATGCCCCTGTCCAAGGACCTGACACACCGCACTGCAGACCCCACCACCATTTTCCGCGCATCGGAAGCCGCATGGTCAAAGGAAATGAACTCGATCGGTGAGGCCACATTCGGCATGAAGATGCCTGGCTGGGTGACCGATGGCCCGCAGATGTTCCGCACACAGACCGGACGTCTTGGCATGTTGTGGTCCAGCTGGGGTGAGAACCGCTACGCCCAGGGCATTGCCTGGTCAGAAAGCGGCAGCATAAAGGGTCCGTGGATTCAGGAAGAGAAGGCGTTCAAGGGTGACAATTCAGGTCACGGAATGCTGTTCCGCACATTTGAAGGCCAACTGCTGTATTCCGTCCACCACAGTGAAGGCAACGGCGGCCGCAAGCCGGAAATCTGGACGGTTGACGACAGCGGTGACAACCTGATTTTAGGAAAGAGAATCCATTAATATTATAATGTGGAACCGCGGCCGGAAACCGCGGTTTCATTATATTTGCACGTTGTTTCTTTTTACTCCGATGAAGATTTCGAACCGTGCTGAAATAATGCCAAGTTCGCCTATCCGCAAGCTTTCAGGCATAGCTCAGAAAATTGAAGCCCAGGGCGTAAAAGTGTATCACCTGAACATAGGCCAGCCTGACCTGCCCACGCCGCAGATAGGACTGGACGCGCTCAAGAACATTGACCGTCAGGTTCTTGAATACACCCCGTCACAGGGTTTCCTGAGCCTGAGGAAAAAGCTCTGTGACTATTACGAGCAGTACCAGATAAAGTTCAGTCCCGATGACATCATTGTGACCAGCGGCGGCAGTGAAGCCGTGCTGTTCGCGTTCATGACCTGCCTGAATCCCGGTGATGAGATTATTGTTCCGGAACCCGCATACGCCAACTACATGGCCTTTGCCGTTTCGGCAGGAGCAGTCATCAAGCCCATAGTATCGACCATCGAAGACGGTTTCGCCCTGCCTCCGGTAGAAAAGTTCGAGGAACTGATAACCGAACGCACCAAGGGCATTCTGATATGCAATCCGAACAATCCCACCGGCTACCTGTACACACGCAAGGAAATGCTCCAGCTGCGTGATCTGGTCAAAAAATATGACCTGTACCTGTTCTCCGATGAGGTCTATCGCGAATTCATATACACCGGTTCGCCGTACATATCGGCCTGTCATCTGGAGGGCATTGAGAACAATGTCATCCTTATTGATTCGGTGTCTAAGCGCTATTCCGAGTGCGGCATACGCATTGGCGCCATTGCCACCAAGAACGAAGATGTACGCAAGGCCGTCATGAAGTTCTGCCAGGCCCGCCTGTGTCCGCCTCTGATAGGGCAGGTCATTGCCGAGGCCTCAATTTCCGCCCCGCGCGACTACATGGCCAACACCTATGAGGAGTTCATTACCCGCCGCAAGTACCTGATTGACGGTCTGAACAAGATTCCGTGTGTATATTCACCAATTCCGATGGGTGCATTCTACACCACCGCGCAGTTGCCCATTGACGACTGTGAGGATTTCTGCAAGTGGTGTCTGACAGACTTCCGCCGTGACGGAAAGACCATCATGATGGCTCCAGGAACGGGTTTCTATTCAGACCCCAGCCACGGCCGTAACCAGGTACGTCTGGCATACGTGCTCAACATTGAAGACTTGAAGGACGCGCTCAAGCTGCTGGCCCAGGCGCTTGAAGAATACAACTCACTGAAGAAAAAATGAGAAAAAGACTTGCCTGCCTGCTTCTAGCCATTCTGTCTGCAGCGATGTGTTTCGCTGCAGCACCCAAACGCGAATTCCGTGGTGCCTGGATACAGGCAGTCAACCACCAGTTTGAAGGGATACCTGCAGCAGACCTTAAAGCCGAACTGTCACGTCAGTTGGATTCGCTTGCCGCATGCGGCATAAACGCTATCCTTTTCCAGGTCCGGGTTGAGGCCGATGCCCTGTACAAGTCCGATATTGAACCGTGGAGCGCATTCCTGACAGGCGTTCAGGGCCAGGCCCCCGATGAGGACTGGGACCCGCTGCAGTTCATGATTGATGAGTGCCATAGCCGTTGCATGGAACTGCACGCCTGGATAAATCCGTTCCGTGCAAAGACAGCCAGCACAACGCAGTTCTCATCGGACCACCAGATGAAGGTGCATCCGGAACGCATAATAAAATACGGTGACCTGGCCCTGTTCGATCCTGCCCTGCAGGAAAACCGCGACTACATCTGCAGCGTAGCCGCAGACATTGTAAGCCGCTATGACATTGACGGATTCCACATTGACGACTATTTCTATCCTTACCCTGACGGCAGTCTGAAGTTCAAGGACGATGCATCATTCAGAAAGGACCCGCGCGGATTCAAGAACAGGGATGACTGGCGCCGTGACAACGTGAACCTGTTTGTGGAACAGCTGTACAACACCGTCAAGGAACTCAAGCCATGGGTGAAGTTCGGCATTTCACCGTTCGGCATTTACCGCAACCGCAGTGATCAGTACCCCGAGGGCAGTGAGACGACCGGTCTTGAGAACTACAGCGGACTGTACGCCGATGTCCTGTACTGGATTGAAAAGGACTGGATGGACTACTGCATTCCGCAGACCTACTGGAACACCGGCACCAAGGCCGCTGACTACGCCATTTTAGCCCGATGGTGGTCCGCCCACAACGGCGGCTGTCTTATGTATCTTGGCCAGGATGTGGAACGCACCGTTACCGGCAAGGACCCCAGCCACCCCGAAAGCAACCAGCAGCGCCACAAGCTGAATCTTGAGCGCATTCTGCCCGGTCTGCAGGGCAACTGCTTCTGGCCGGCAAAATCTGTTGTTGACAACCCATCGGACTACAGGACGGTGCTGGCACACGAATACCACCAGACTCCTGCGCTCCAGCCCATTGCAGGAAACGCTCCGGCCAACACGCCAAATAAGGTGCGCAAACTTATGCCTGTCCAGACAAGTGACGGGCCGGTGCTGTTCTGGACCGCCCCAAAATCAAAGAAGGAACTGGACCGCGCCATCCAGTACGTCGTTTACCGCTTTGAAAACGGAGAGAAAATTGACATTGACGACCCGGCACACATAGTGGGAATGACACGCCGCACATTCCTGAACCTGCCTTACCGCGACGGCACCACACAGTACATCTATGTGGTAACCGCCCTGAACCGCATCCAGCGCGAGTCCGTTCCCGTCAAGTGCAAGGTCATGCTCTGACCAGTGCACAATGGGGACTGTCCCCGTTGCGCAGGGACTGTCCCCGTTGTGCAAGGACCGTCCCCGTTGTTCACTCGCGGTAATCCACCGCCCTGTTTATGTAATCTATGAACGGTTTGGTTGTCAGGAAGAGTTCCGCCACCCTGTGCACAAGGTCCGGGGCTGTAATGAACGCATCGTCAACGTTTGTCAGCAGGCAGTAGCTCTTAAGGCGCATCCAGTCGGCATACGGGGCATCGGACTCATATTCACGGGGAACCTTTTTCAGAGCCCCCTCCATGTCAACGTGAAACGAACTGTCCGCCTTGGACAGCACATCACGGCTGAATTCGTCCCAACCGAAGCTGATGTCCTCACGCAGCAGTTTCACCGTCCTTGGCTCATAGCAGTAGTTGCCCGATGCAAGCATGTGTGAGTGCGGGTATCCGCCGTCACCACCTGTGCCAATGTGAAAGTAGTAGCCGGCATGCATCGACTTCTTGCCGCCAGGAGCAAGAAACAGGCCGAAATGGGTCTTGTACGGCGTCTTGTCATTTGAAAAGCGCGTGTCACGGTAAATCCTGTATGTGCAGTCCCTGAGCGTAAGCCTTGCTATGTCCTTATCGGACTTGCCCAACTCACAGATCATACTTTCACAGAACGCGTTCCAGATTTGCATGACATGTGTGTACCGGTCCCTGTTGGCGTTGAACCATTCGCGGTTGTTGTTCTGCGCCAGCTCTCTCAAGAAAAGCAGAATTTCCTCCATATTGCCTTTTAAACGAATGAGTAGATTACACCGC
This sequence comes from Candidatus Colenecus caballi, assembly GCA_018065615.1. Classification (GTDB taxonomy): domain Bacteria; phylum Bacteroidota; class Bacteroidia; order Bacteroidales; family Bacteroidaceae; genus Colenecus; species Colenecus caballi. The sequence continues at coordinate 9,825 of JAGHSY010000052.1, forward strand.
CCAGAATTCCGGCGGCAATTATGACCTTAATCGGGCCCACCTTCCAAACGTACGTGGCTAGGAATGCTCCGGCCAGAAGTCCGATGCTTATGAAGAACTGCGGGGTGAGTGAGACACCCAGATTCTCCGTATTGAGCAGAAGCAGCACAGCGGCGGCAAGCATGCCCACCACCACAGGACGCAGCCACGAAAGCACGGTCTGCACAGACTTGTGGTCCTTGTAACGCATGAAGAAGGCGCTTATGAGAAGCATCAGGATGAATGACGGCAGCATAAGGGCGAATGAAGCCAAGAGCGAACCGCATACGGCATCCGTTCGCGCCATCCCGGCATTCTCAATTGCCTTGAAACCAACGTATGTGGCCGAATTTATGCCTATCGGACCTGGAGTCATCTGGCTTACGGCAACAATGTCCGTGAATTCGCTGCTGGTAATCCAGGCCTGCTTCTCCACTACCTCGTTCTGAATGAGTGACAACATGCCGTATCCGCCGCCAAAGCCGAACAGCCCTATCTTGAAGAATGTCCAGAACAGTCTGAGCCAGATCATACGCGCCGCACTTTAAAGATGTAATACATGACGGCGCCCACAATGGTGGCAAAGATGATCCACACCGGAGACACGCCCAGCCACCAGATAAGCAGCGCGGTCATGACCGGAACCCACCAGTTCCACCTGTTCAGTCCGGCCTTTGAAGCCAGTCTGATGGTCGGGGTAAGAATGAGCGCTATGACTGCCGGACGTATGCCTTTCAAAACATTGTTCACAACCCTGTTATCACGGAACTGCCCCAGGAACATTGCAATGAACAGAATGATGAGGACCGACGGCAGCACGGTCCCCAAAGCGCAGAAAACGCTGCCCCTGACCCCGCGCAGACGGTATCCGATGAAAATAGATATATTGACGGCAAAGACTCCCGGGGCGGACTGGGCAATTGCCAGAAGGTCCAGGAAGTCTTCGCGGTTTATCCACCCGTGCCTGTCAACAACTTCACGCTCAATGAGCGGAATCATGGCGTACCCTCCACCAATGGTGAAAAGGCCGATTTTGAAGAAGGTGACAAACAGAGTGAGCAGCATACGGCTCTTACTTTTGTGCCTCAACCCACTTGCGGGCGTTCACAAAGGCCTCGAGCCACGGAGTGATCTGGTCGTCCTTGCGGTCAGCGGGATAGAACCCGCACTGCCACGGGAAAATGGCACGCTCGGGGTGCGGCATCATTGCAACGTGACGGCCGTCAGCGCTGGTAATGCCTGCAACATTGTAGTCCGATCCGTTCGGGTTGGCAGGATAATCGGAGTAGGTGTACTTTGCAATGACATTGTACTTGTCCTCAGCGTACGGCAGTGAGAACTTGCCTTCTCCGTGAGCCACCCATACGCCAAGACGGCTGCCTGCCAGAGACTTGAACATGACGCTGTTGTTCTCAGGAATTGTCAGTCCAAGGAATGATGACTCGAACTTGTGTGAGTCGTTATGCAGCATGCGGCTCTTCTTCTCGTGGTCGGGATTGATCAGGCCCAGTTCGATCATGAGCTGGCAGCCGTTGCAGATACCCAGTGACAGGGTGTCCTTACGTGCGTAGAAGCGGTCAAGCGTCTCCTTGGCCTTGGGATTGAACAGGAATGCGCCGGCCCAGCCCTTGGCGGAACCAAGGACATCGGAATTGGAGAAACCGCCGCAATAGACAATCATGTTGATGTCATCAAGAGTCTCACGGCCGCTGACAAGGTCTGTCATTGTGACGTCCTTGACATCGAATCCGGCCAGCCACAGGGTGTAGGCCATTTCGCGTTCGCCGTTGGTGCCCTTTTCACGAATGATTGCAGCCTTTATGCCGCTTGCTGTCCTGCGGTCCGGATTCAGGCCGAACTGTGACAGATTGCCGGTAAAGCTGTAAGGCAGCTTGATATTCATTGGCAGCTTGCCGTAATTCCTGTAACGCTTGTCGGCACAGCCGTTCATGGACTGCTTGCGGTCAAGCAGGTATGATGTCCTGTACCACAGGTCACGCATGGCGTCAATGTCAATGGTTATGTCCTTCTTCTCACGGCGGATATACAGCGTGCGTGCATCGGACGGACGGCCAATTACAGCGTAGCCCACACCGGCCTCATCAAGAATCTGACCTACTGCGTCAAGTTTCTTGGACTCGACCTGAAGGACAATGCCAGGATTCTCGGCAAACAGCATCTTCACCAGATCCTTGCCCTGAAGCTTGTCAAGAGAAACCTCAAGACCGCCGGCAATGTTTGCAAAGCACATTTCAAGCAGAGTTACTACCAGACCGCCGGCAGAAATGTCATGACCGGCAAGAACCAGTTTCTTTTCAACCAGTTTCTGGACTGCGTCAAATGCATCGGCAAAGTATTCGGAATTCTTTACCGTGGGAACGTCACTGCCAACCTTGCCAAGCACCTGTGCAAATGCGGAACCGCCAAGTTTCTGGGCGTCAAAGCTGAAGTCTATATGCAGCAGCACGCTGTCCTTGCGGTCTGCCAGAACGGGTGACACGACCTTCTTTATGTCCGATACCTGACCGCCTGATGTGACAATAACGGTACCCGGGCTGATGATCTTCTCTCCGTTAGGATATTTCTGTGTCATTGACAATGAGTCCTTGCCGGTGGGAACGTTGATTCCAAGTTCCTGGCAGAAGTCCGACAGGGCCTTGACGCCCTTGTACAGACGAGCGTCCTCACCCTTCTGGGCGCGGCAGGGCCACATCCAGTTGGCGCTCAGTGAAACGGTCTTCAGACCGTCTGTCAGCGGGGCGAAAACTATATTGGTGAGTGATTCGGCAACTGAAAGGACAGAACCGGCAGCGGGATCGGCCAGACCGGCCTGGGGTGCGTGACCTATGGCGGTTGCTATACCCTTCTCTCCGCGGTAGTCAAGTGCAACCACACCGCAGTCTGAAAGCGGCAGCTGGAGTTCGCCCTGGCACTGCTGGCGGGCAATCTTGCCCGTTACTGAACGGTCAACCTTGTTGGTCAGCCAGTCCTTGCAGGCTACAGCCTCAAGCTGGAGCACATCTTTCAGGTAGTCCTGAATCTTGTCTTCTGAATATGAAACGTCTTCATACTTGCGTTCAACGGTCTCATCGACCATGTAGGTCTTGGGGGACGAACCGAACATCTGGCTTACGGCCAGGTCAAACGGACGCACGCCGTCACCCTGCTGGAAGGCAAAGCGGGCATCGCCGGTGGTCTCACCAACAACGTACATCGGAGCGCGCTCACGTTCTGCAATCTTCTGGACGTGTTCAATGTGCTTCTGGTCAATCAGCAGGCCCATGCGCTCCTGTGATTCGTTGGCAATGATCTCCTTCGATGAAAGGGTCCTGTCACCTACAGGAAGCTTGGTCATGTCAATCAGACCGCCGCATTCCTCTACAAGCTCTGACAGGCAGTTCACATGACCGGCTGAACCGTGGTCGTGTATTGAAACTATCGGATTTGTGTCCTCTTCGCAAAGTGCGCGGGTCACGTTGTAGGCACGCTTCTGCATTTCAGCATTTGCACGCTGCACGGCGTTCAGCTCAATGCCGCTTGAGTATCGGCCTGTCTCTACAGAAGAAACGCTGCCGCCGCCAAGTCCGATGCGGTAGTTGTCACCACCCAGGACCACAATCTTGTTGCCCTTCTGGGGTTCACCCTTTATGCAGTCACGCTTTGTGCCGTAGCCCACACCGCCGGCCATCATGATGACCTTGTCATATCCGTACTGTTCACCGTTCTCCTGATGTTCGAAAGTGAGCAGAGAACCGCAGATGAGCGGCTGGCCGAACTTGTTTCCAAAGTCCGATGCGCCGTTTGAAGCCTTGATCAGGATCTGTTCAGGAGTCTGGTACAGCCACTGGCGCTCCTTCATACTCTTTTCCCATGTGCGCTTCTCATCGTTGCGCGGGTAAGATGTCATATAGACTGCTGTTCCGGCAATGGGCCATGAACCTGTTCCGCCGCCCATACGGTCGCGTATTTCACCGCCGGTACCGGTCGATGCGCCGTTGAACGGCTCAACTGTGGTCGGGAAGTTATGGGTTTCGGCCTTCAGTGAAATGACGGTCTCAATATCCTTTATGATGAAATAGTCCGATGTGGAATGGTCAGCCGGAGCGAACTGCTCCACGACCGGTCCCTGTGCGAATGCCACGTTGTCCTTGTAGGCCGAAAGAATCTGGTTGGGGTTCTCCTGTGTGGTCTTCTTGATCATCTGGAACAGACTGGACTCCATCTCCTTTCCGTCAATGATGAACTTTCCGCCAAAGATCTTGTGACGGCAGTGCTCGGAATTGATCTGTGCAAAGCCGAACACCTCACTGTCAGTAAGCTTGCGGCCAAGCTCGCCTTCAACCTTGTGCAGATAGTCAATTTCATCCTTTGAAAGGGCCAGTCCCTCCTGCTCGTTGTAGGAGTCCAGGTCTTCAATGAACAGGATTGGCTGCGGCTTGATGTCAACGGTGAAAATCTTCTGGTCAAGGCCCTTGTACATGCGCTGCAGCATGGGGTCATAATCTGCATCGGCATTAGCCACAGGGAAATACTCCTCGATACGGCTTATACCCTTAAGACCCATGTTCTGGGTTATCTCAACGGCGTTGGTGCTCCAGGGGGTAATCATCTCACGGCGCGGTCCCACAAAGAAACCTTCCAGTGATTCCTGATCCAGAGCATCGGCATTTCCATAAAGCCAGCTCAGTTTCTTAACATCCTCTGCCTGCAGTTTTGAAACAGTCTCAGTGGCAACAATCGTGCCCGTAGGGTTCTTGAAAAAGATAATCATTTCAGTTACAAAATTTTGATGTGCAAAGGTACTCATTTCCCGTCACTTTTGGGCCGCCCGGCCGTGCTATTTATCAACATATAATTATATGCGGTCACATATTGCGATCGCATATTAAAACATAATAATGTCACCTGATCTTTTTATTTATAGGACAATTGAATAATCTCTGCTTTCTCAGTTCTGTACTTTGGCATTGATTCACCTACAGAACTATTGATATATGTAGGATCACAGATGACGTATTTCTTGTTGTTCAGCATAAAACAATCACCTCGTACCTCCTCATTGAAGTGGACTGCTGTAGCAATATGGTCTGAATAGTGCAGAAGAACCATATCATAATGCCCTAATTCTCGCATAAAAATTGTAAAGAGTATGGAACGGTCCTCACAATCACTAAATGGATAATAGAAAGTTTCATCTCCATAGAGAGGACGTTCATAACCGAACTGTTCCTGATCTGTTTTGTAATCAAACGCTGTCTGAACAAAATCCAGCAGTATATTGGCAATCTCAACATCTGTTTTCCCTTCAAAATATTTAGACAGGACCGGGAGTATTTGTTCTTTTGCATTCTGACTGAGTGAGGTCTGCACATACAAGTTCCACTCACTGTTAATTGGACAATCATTATAGAAATCCATCAAATTGAGATTTGAACTTATACTCACTGACACATCCGGATAACGATTTGATTTCAGTGTCCGTAACAAAGATTTCCTCATAGCCAATTTAGGTTCTTGTATTATTTGTACCGACAGAGGATGCGTATTAGGATAGGTATAATCCAACACAAATATATTGTTCTTAATCTGTTTGTCCATAACATAGAACTTAACACCATCCACCAACAGATAAGAATACTCGTATATAGTTGCATCAAATGGCATCAGCAAAAAAAAAGTCTCACCGCTACACCCTATACGTATTTGGTAACCTGATTGAGTAAGAATGAACATCTGCATTACCCTCGCTTCATTTTTCTTGCCAGAGTTGAAGAATTCCATTGTCATTTTCTCCAAGAACATATAATATCCCCAATCACTTAATTGCAATTCATCACGCCAGTAAAGGCAGGACTTGATAAGAGGCAGATATTTGTCTTGTGAAAGCAAATTCCATGCTGCCGATACGCTTTTCTCCTTTACGCCATCTAAGTTAAAGTCCAAATCATCCGTCAAAGGAACAATGCAAGTAGCCCCATAATAATCAAAAGATAAACCTACAGGTTCTTCTACGATTTCCTCTGAAGGAGTTACAAATGGTTCAGGTTTCTTTTGAGGTGTTTCTGGTGTAATTATTGTCTCAATAGGTAAAGTTTCTGGTATGGGACTCAGTTCCGTTTCCGGTTCTTTGATAATGGGCTTTATCGGTTCCGGAATTTCAGGTACAGGAATAGCTGGTTCAGTTGTAAATTGAGCCCATGCTTGTTTCATGAATTCCGCAAACTCAGCATTCTGCCTGTTACGAAACTCATCCATTTGACGCAGTTGTTCTTTCAAGAACTCATTAAACTCATTACTATAATCATTTACATTATGAGATTGAATCAATGAACCTTGAGAAAGATGCATCTTCTCCCTGAAATGCTGTTCACTATCCACAGTTTGGGCATATACACCTACAGCGGATATTAGGAATATTATAAATGTACCTCTTCTGAACACAGTTATTTCAAATCATCATATTATGATTGCGAATCACAGACCTGTTATAATCCGTACTGTTCCTTAAACTTACTGAACTCTCTTGACTGTTGCAACTTGAATTTTGTAAACTCATTTCTAATGCTATCAACATATAAAACTTTGGCAGATACTATTCGAGGAGGTAGTTTTAAATAAAGAGTGTCTTGAGTATCGTCACTGATTATCTTTATGGGAGCAGGGGTCTGTATTAATACAGTATCATTATTGCGAACTATGACTGTGTCCGTTCTTGTTGTGCTTTCATTGTATATGTCATTGATAAACTGATTTACATACGTCTGTTCACTGACTTCAATCTCAGTGTTAATAATTGTACCTATCATAGACACTCCTTTAATGGTTGCACCGCAACCGATTATAGTTGCGATGCCGACTATTATTTCAAACCACGATTGTTTACGTCCTTTTACCCTCAACATATATAACGTATAAATTATGGAATTGTACGAACTGCACGGACTCTATTTGTACTATCTGAACTTATTCGTCCTTCAGATTTTTGTTTTGAATTATTGAAATAACAATAGTAGGGATACCCGTAGTCTGCATCTGATGTCCAATAATAATAATAAGTACCTATATCAAATCCTCCAATCTCATCTATATAAGTAGCTATAACATTTGCTTCTGTTCTCGTAGGCAATCTCCAATCTTTATACCCACCAACATAAGAATTTTTACATAGATCTTTTGCCTGACTCCAAGTTGCCGATTTTGCTAAATCTTCCGTCATTACCATCAAATGAAAGTCTTCCAAAATTACATACTGAGCTGATTGAGGTTTAAATGTAACAACTGTACCATAAGAAACACCCTTTGAACTTACTGCATAAGCACGGACATAATAGAGCTTGCCTGTTGTAAGCGCATTAATATTAGCACTGAATTCTTTTTCTGAACCAGACACCACCACTTTCATGGTTGCTGATTCCGGATCATTGATTGTGGGGTTCTCGTATGATTTCGAATAAACAAAACCGCACTCAGTATATGCCGGTTCACCCACATTGTCAATACGACCGTTTAGAGTTGCACTCTCAGCCAAGATATTGCTGACAGCAAGCGTAGCTACAACCGGCATAACAGCCTTAGGAATAAAGGAAACGGAATCGCCATACGCCACGCCCTTTGCTGTGACAGCATATGCACGGACACGATAAGTTGTTCCTGTTGATAATCCGCTTATATTGGCACTGTATTTCTTATCTGTACCAGGTACAATTATCTTTTGTGTTACCGAACTTGGATCATTAATGGTGGGATTCACATTTGAAGTTGTATAGATAAAACCACGTTCTGTATATGGAGGTTCACCTACAGCATCAATTTGTCCATTTAATGAAACACTCTCTGCTAAAAGATTTGTAACTGCAAGTGTTCTGATAACCGGCATTACTGCTGTTGGGGTAAAAGAAACAGCGTCACCGTATGCTACACCTTTAGAACTTAATGCATAAGCACGTACATAATAAGTCGTTCCAGTAATAAGTGAATCCATATTTGCGCTGAATTCTTTATCCATACCAGGAACAATCTTTTTAAATGTTGCAGAGGCAGGGTCATTAAGAGTGGGATTTTTATAAGATATAGAATATATGAAACCGCGTTCTATATATGGAGGCTCGCCACTTGCATCAATACGACCATTCAAAGTGGCACTTTCTGCCATTACGTTTGTAACGTCAAGTGTAGTAACTTGAGGTAATATTGCTTGAGGAACAAATGTTAGGATGGCTCCATAAACTGTGCCTTTTTCATGTTTTGCGTACGCACGGACATAATAAGTTGAATTCTCTATTAATGATGAAACATTAACACTGAATTCTTTGTTTGTTCCGGAAACAACGACCTTATTAGTTGCATTCTCAGGATCATCAACTGTAGGAGTACTATAAGACTTAGAATAAACAAATCCGCGTTCTGTATATGCGGGATCACCTTCTGATACGATTAATCCATTTAAAGTGGCTGTATTTGCCAGAACATTAGTAGGTTCCTTCGTCTCAACTACAGGGAAATTCGTCATTGTAAAGGTTCTGACATCACCATAAGTAACACCAACGGAGTTCTTACCATAAGCCATCACGTAGTAATTACCAAAAGATAAACCATTTATTGTGGCACTGAAAGAATTGAATGTTGAGTCTAAACCTCCTATGACTTTTGTGCCGCTTAATGGGTCTGAAGAGGCTGAATAATAAAAGCCCGCTTCTACAGGTCTAAATGAACCATCGTAGCTGACATATCCATTTAACGTTACAGTATTACCCTTTTGGTCAGTCGCATTCATGGTGCGAACGGACATGTGAGTATTGACTTTTTTAACCTGCATATCCTGCCGAGCCTGCCTACCACCTTCAACAATCACTGAATATTCCGTTTCCTCCCATCCATCAGCAACAATCTTTAAACGATAATTACCTGCCTTAAGATCAGTAAACTCAAAATGACCATCATCAAAAGTAACAGTCTTAAGCAATAATGAACCATCTCGATAAAGCTCAATTCCAATAGCCGGCATAACCTCTATTGTACCCTCCTTGGTTACAACACCATAAATACTACCTAAGGCTTCTTCTTTTTCATCCACACAGGCATTGAAAACAAAACCCATGCTCAACAATATAATTGAGTACAATACTCCATACAATCCAATCCTTTTCATATCATCCTATTTTAATGTCAATTTGTGACTTTCATGGTAATATTAGCTTCTATTCTTTCACCCACCACAACTGTAACATTTTTACGATTGGTATCATAACCCGTTTTTTGGACTGTGATGGTGTACTGTTGCGGTTCAAGGTCCTTGAACTCAAACAAGCCATCTGTACCCGTTACTTTTGTTATGCCGCCTGGACTTAAAATCACAGTTACATTTGGCAACAAATCACCTGTCTTACTGTCAGTCACTGTACCATACAAATCGCCAAAACTCTCATATTCCTCCTTGCTGCATGAAAGCAGTAGAGGCATCACTAAAAGGGATATGAATAAATACTTTTTCATATAACAAATACTTAGAAATTCATTGTCAGCATAACACCGGTATCATCAAATGACGTAAAGGGTTAATGTTCATAGAGAGGTTACCCACTTGAATATGTTTCTTTCCTTTTGCCGCTATACCGTCTATAACATTCCAAACATAAATGGCTGCAGCCCCGGCTATAAAGCCATTACGGAGATTCTCCATATTATTGGCATTATCAATGTTATTCTGGCGATCCTTGGCATTAAGAGTCGTATTTATTTTTGCTTTATATGATGAGCGTAGCCCTTCAAATGCCACCACACCACCTACTGCAACGACCTCGGATGCAATAAAAACAACACCTTTTGTTGTACTGCCTTTATGAATCTGAGCCATACCAGGAACAAAAACACGTGCAGAAAAAGGATATTCATCCGTGTAGTTTACAGGCTCAACCTTTTTTTCCGGATGGTTTGCTATCTGAACCAGCAGATAAACACGGCACATACCGGAAGACAGATATTCATCATATCTTGCTTTCTCTTGGCTTTTTACCGTCAGTTCGTCATGACTACTGACACTAAGGCTGTTTGCGTCTTTTACGATAGTTGAACGTAAACCTGTTCGCCTGCTCTGCTCCTCCTGAATCAGATTGGAAGCTTTGTTGTATGCCTCGTTATAGCTATTGCCATCAGCATGGACTTCCATAATTACGGAATTGTCCAATTCCATTGTATAGCCACTAACCGCCCAGAAAGGACGATTGCCTGACTGCTGCCCCATTACCATGAATGGGAACAGCAGACAGACAAAGGATAAAACAATCCTTCTCATTGTTTTTGTTCCTCTTTATACTCCTTGAACTTGTTTTCCATATATTCGCGGAACTGCTTCTCTTCAAAGCGGATTTTTAACTCTTCGTCCTCTGAAACGGCTTTGGAAATCTTTTCCGCCAACTGTTTCTTATTGACACGGATATTCACAAAACAATCCATATTACCTTTTTCATCAACCGGTGAGAACTGAATATTCTGTGCCTTTGTATCATTTACAATCACATCTATAATCTGGTCACCCGCACGTTCCATTTTTGAGTTGGTATTACTGCCATTCTCATTGGCAATATATTTACTATAATCTGCAATCAAACCTTTATAGGCATGTTGCATCTTTTGCCTTACAATATTCTGAGCGTTTGTGAGGGCTGCTTCCTGAAGCACATCAATAGTGTTCCGTGAGCCATAAGAAGTTCCCAGTGCAGTAAAATACTCGTCAGTATCGGGTTCAAAACCTGGAGGAGTAAACATTGCGCCAAAGGGATTTACGGCCCCCGCCGCACCGGAAGATTGTTGTACTTTTTTTGAGGCACAGCTTGTCATTAAACCAGCTATGCCTGCAATCAGAGTCAGAGTGCAAAGAATTTGTTTTGTCTTCATAGCCTTTACAAATTTGTTTCTTGCACTCCTCAAGCAAGAAGGATAATAAAAAAGGTTAGTAATGCTATAAAAAGAAAAGCGTGGGGAGTCCTTATCCGTATACTCGTCCCACACAGAGAGGTCTTCGCATTACCCAGTACCGTAAGACGAGCAACGCGAACACCCACGCCCATGTTATTATATGGTCCCAAGAATGCGCATACATCACAAACTGGATACACCAATATACTAACACATCATGAGCATCTATCGTTGCTACATCTTTGACGGTGCTTTGAAATTTGCGAAGTTTCTCTCTGTGTCAAAGACAAGCGTGTGATAAACGCTTTCTTTAAAATAGCACTCAGGATTTATAGCAAAATACTATTGACGAACGCTTCCGTTTGCATTCTCCTATAATAGAAAACATCCTGAGATTTCTGCAAATTTAAACAAATAAGAATACGACAACAATAAAATAGTGAAAAAATGTGAAAACAGAAAGCATATGAATGTCTTTATCATTATCGGCCATTACCATCTAATTGACGCCAATAAAAAGGTTTTCCGTCTCTCTAGCTAGGCAGTAAAAATTCTCTAGTTAGCGCGCAAAAAAGCGTGCGAACATCGGCCCAAATTTTGGTTGGAAGGATTGGCTTATTTTCCTACATTTGCAGTATCTGATACTAGAGGGTGTTCCGTAAGACATAGAGGTGTCAGGTTGGGGCGCCCTTTGTTATTTGATATCATGTTGTTTTACCTAATTAATACTTGTTTGTTTTATGACAATGAAAGACCAAAAAGAGGAAATTAATGAGATTGTGTCAACAGTGCCGACACAATCTTTGATTCAGGATTTGCGCCAGATTATTGATGGCGCACGTAGTAGAGTAGCCGCTCAAGTTAACAGCGAACTAACCTTGATGTATTGGCACATTGGTGAGCGCATTAATCGCGAAGTGCTTGGCAATGAGCGGGCCGAGTATGGAAAACAAATTGTTGCGACAGTGGCGCAACAATTGCAGATGGAGTATGGAACTAAGGGATTTGATGAAAAAAGCATTCGCAGAATGATGCGTTTCGCGGTAATATTTCCCGACATTCAAATTGTCGCGCCACTGGCGAGAAAATTGTCCTTTTCTCATTTTCAGGAAGTTATGTGTTTAAAAGACAAACTTCAACGCGAGTTTTATCTTACATTAGCAGCCTCAGAAAGATGGTCAAAACGTCAACTCCGAGAGAAGATAGACGGTATGCTATTTGAACGAACAGCTATAAGTGCTAAACCTGAAGAACTTATTAAAAAGGAACTTAGTGAATTACGAGACAAAGATGTAGTTTCACCTGACCTGGTATTTAAGAGTCCATATTTCTTGGAGTTCACTGGTCTAAAAAGCATGTATAGCGAGAAGAGTCTCGAAGATTGTCTGGTTGTTAATCTGGAGCAATTCATTATAGAACTGGGTAACGGATTCTGTTTTGTGGCTCGCCAGAAACGGATGATCATTGATGGTGAGGATTTCTATCTTGATTTGCTGTTCTACCACAGGCGTCTACATCGACTTATAGCCATTGATTTAAAGAAAGGTGGTTTCAAAGCCGCATATAAAGGACAGATGGAGCTTTACCTGCGTTGGCTTGAGGAAAATGAGATGGAGCCGGGCGAAGAAACGCCGCTTGGACTCTTGCTTTGCACCGAAGGCGGCGAGGAGCAAATTGAGTTGCTTCAGTTGGATAAATCAGGAATCAAAGTGGCACAATACCTTACAGAACTACCACCGCGGCATGTACTCATGAACCAGATTCAAAAGACTATGGAGGCGGCTAAAGCGCATTTTGATAATCTAGATGACAATTGCAATTGATGCCATTGGGGACGGTTCTCTTTGGCACTAGTCTGTGTTGTTGTCTTCCCACTGGCTTTTATAGCGGCGGAAGAACCCGAGAATTATGGCGCTTATAATAAATAGGACGCTGAAGATTTATGCTGCTATATCCGTATCCATCATGTAGGAGTAACGTATGGCAGCAAGCAAGCCCACAAAAGATGCAATCATGCAGAAGAAACTGCCCCGGTAGATTGATTTCTTTGTTGACGGCTTTAATGAATCCAATCTGTTGCTAGGGTTGAAAACAATCATCCAGATTATGCTTGATACAGCCATAATGCCACAGGGTAAAGCGACAAGTTTAGCTCTATGTGAGGCCAGGGCAACAAGGAAGATGCCGGCAGCCACAACCAGTCCGATGACACTAATCATGTAAATGTTTCTTTTTGAATCTGATTTCATAATTGTTAGAAAAGGGTTAGTATTTGCAAATTAACGTATTAAATGTGAATTGCGCAAAATGGAGGCGTAGTTTTGGATACTATATTTGATCTTTCAAAACTGTCGGATCACGGCGCACATCCCAAAGGTCAACAACCTCAATCCGGTTCTCTGCAATCCAATAAATAATCTTGTTAAGATGATTTATCACGTAACTGCGATACATCTTTGTGTAGTCTGCAAGCAAAGGTTCAGGCTTTCCTAGATGAGGATTCTCACCTAATAGGCGGCTTACATTTCGGACCTCATTGACAAACTGGTCCCTACTATCTTTTCCGAATTCCTTATTGATATATCTTGCTGTTTTTCTTACCTCATTTTGAGCAAATGGCATCCAGATTACTTTCATACTTTTATTGATTTGTCTTTTTCATGTCTTCTTGTGCAAACTCTGTTTCCAATTCACGTATCATATCTTCGCTGTCGATTCCGAGTCCTGCGGCAGATTCACTTTCAGCTATTTCCATACGTGCCCTAATCTCATCCATGGTATAGGGTTTTAATTGCTGTTTTTCATTTTTCCTGGCATAGTCGGTCAGCCGCTCACTCAACCATAGCATATTACTTGTGCTAAGAGTGTCGGTCAGATAATCCAACAAGCCTTGTAATGTTGCTGTACTCATTTTGCGTATCTTCTTTTAGTTATTAGATATTGCAATAATACGACTTTTAAATGAAACATCATCTAAAAAATCGTCCCTAATTGTTTATCTTTGTCTCTAATTAATACAGGGATGAAGGATTTTGCAGCGATAGACTTTGAGACGGCTAACAGTGGCGGAGTTCGGTTTGCTCGGTAGGTGTGGTGATTGTGCGCGACGGTGAGATTGTGGACTCGTTCTACTCGCTCATAAAGCCGGAGCCGGATTACTACAACTGCCTGACCCCAATGGTACTATTTTGCTGAATAAGCATTACCTTTGCAGTCTTAAACAACAAGAGGGTGAACAGCGAAGAGAATTCCATAAGAGTCAAGGGTGCAAGGGTTAACAACCTGAAGAACATATCGGTTGATATTCCGCGTGATATCTTTACTGTCATAACGGGTCTTTCGGGATCAGGCAAGTCATCACTGGCCTTTGATACGCTGTATGCCGAGGGCCAGCGCCGTTATGTGGAGTCACTCTCATCATACGCCCGCCAGTTCCTGGGCCGAATGAAAAAGCCCGAGTGCGATTTCATAGAGGGACTGCCTCCCACAATCGCTATTGAGCAGCGTTCCGGCAACCGCAACCCGCGCTCCACCGTTGGCACTCAGACTGAGATTTACGAGTATCTCAAACTGCTGTTTGCCCGCATCGGCCATACCATATCACCCGTAAGCGGCAAGGAGGTGCGCAAGCACAGCGTGGAGGATGTGGTAAGTTTCATGCAATCACAGCCCAAGGGAGTCCGCTTTACCGTTTTGGCGCCCATGCCCATGCGCGGCGGACGTAACATGGAGGAGCAACTGCGCACATCGCTCAAGGAGGGATTCACCCGCATTGAGCACAAGTCAGAGATAATCCGCATTGAGGACTTGCTCGCTGACAGCAAGCAATTGGCGGAACTCTCCAAGCATACCAAGGAGATATACCTGCTCATTGACCGCCTCACAACCGATGACTCAAAGGAGACTCTGAGCCGATTCACAGACTCAGTGGAGACCGCATTCTTTGAGGGCGGCGGCGAATGTGCGCTGCGTTTTTATGATACACCCGATACTCAACTCCATAAGTTCAGCAACCGCTTTGAGGCCGACGGCATCAAGTTTGAGGAGCCTACTGACAACCTGTTCTCGTTCAACTCGCCCGTAGGTGCGTGCCCCAAGTGCGAGGGATTCGGCCGAATAATAGGTATTGACGAGTCACTGGTCATCCCCAACCGTGCCCTGAGCGTATATGACGGAGCCGTCGTATGCTGGCGCGGCGACAAGATGGGCGAATGGAAGGACTATTTCATCCTTGACGCCCAGAAAAGGGATTTTCCCATTTTCACCCCCTACTACCAGCTTACCCAGGATGAGAAGGATTACCTGTGGCACGGCACCGGCAGTGACCACGAGGCCTCAATCGACAACTTCTTCCGCATGGTTGAAAAGAACCAGTACAAGATACAGTACCGTGTCATGCTGGCCCGTTACCGCGGCAAGACCCTCTGCCCGGACTGCCACGGCAAACGTCTCAGGAAAGAAGCCGAATACGTAAAGGTTGGCGGCAAATCCATCACAGACCTGGTCGATCTGCCTATCTC
>JAGHSY010000111.1 GCA_018065615.1 Candidatus Colenecus caballi
GCTAATAATACTGATTCCATTATAGTCTGTTTGAGAAGCCAAAAGTATAACTTTCAAACAGACACTGATGGCTTCAGCCCCCACTAAATTTCGACTGAGCCGACAGTCCCTGTTGCCTGGACAACAGGGACTGTCCCCATTGAACAAAAAAGGTCGGAAGAAATCCGACCTTAACTTACCATTGACCTATCAGAAGGAATTATGCCAGCTTTGCAATGTAAGCACAGAGCTTTGACTTCAGGTTGGCAGCCTTGTTCTTGTGGATCAGGTTGGTCTTTGCCATCTTGTCAAGCATCTTCTGCACCTTTGGATAAGTAGCAGCAGCTTCTTCCTTGTTGGTCATAGCGCGAAGTGAACGGACTGCGTTACGCATGGTCTTTGCGTAATAGCGGTTGTGAAGTCTGTTCTTTTCACTCTTTCTCATTGCCTTCAAGGCTGACTTGTGATTTGCCATCTTAATAAATCAATTTTATTGTTTCAACTTAGTAGCGCGCATGAGAGTCGAACTCATCTTGCAAGAATGAAAATCTTGAGTACTAGCCGATATACGAGCGCGCCATCATTCCTGATAAAGCCCAGGCCGCTGCCTTTTAAGCGGTTGCAAAAGTAGTAACAATTTCCATGCCGCCAAACTTTCTTGGCAATTTTTTTATATCTTCGCTAATGATTTTTTGGAAACCTACTCATGTGGCAGTTGGAATACGGCATCCTGACCAGTTCAGTAAGGCATAACGACAAGACTTGCGTGGCAAGGATCTTTACCCGAAGCCACGGTATGGTGCCATTCGTCTTCTACTTGGCGGGGAATGGTAAAAATGCCGGCAGGAACACATTGTTGCAGCCGCTTACTCAGATTGAGTTTCAGGCCGACTACCTGCCCAGCGCCACACTGCAACACATGAAGGATGCAAAAAACCTGCGCCCGTACAGGGACATTCCTACAAATCCGGGCAAAAGTGCCGTCAGCCTTTTCCTTTCAGAATTCCTGACTCATGCCCTGAACGGCGAGCAGTACAACCCCGGAATGTTCAAATACCTGACCGGTGCTTTAGAATGGTTTGACAGCGCGCCTGAGGGACAATATTCGAATTTTCACATAGCATTCATGCTTGGAACTGCCGCGCACCTTGGAATCTGTCCGAACAGCAGTGACTACAAGTCCGGATATGTCCTCGACCTGAGGGAGGGATGCTTCACCACCAGACAACCGGCATACGACGAATACGCAGACCCTGAGATTTCATACAAGCTAGCCATGATAATGAACAGCGGGTTCGATGGAATGCAGGACGCGCCACTGACAGGTCAGCAGCGCGTCGCTATTCTCAAAGTTCTCAACACCTATTTCCGTCTGCACATCCCTTCATTCCCGGTACTCAAATCAATTGAAATACTGGAAACGGTGTTCGGGTAGCCTATTTGCGGAAAGCCTTAATGTCGGAAAGCTGCTTTGAAGTCCTGTCCAGAGTAGGAGAATCGGCCAGCGCTTCAATAAGCTGCTCATTTTCAAGATCCCTCTCGGTCATCTCCAGAACGCACAGAAGTTTCTTGTCCATGTCATCATAGAGTCTGATGATGGTGCGGTCAACGTTTTCATCGGACTCATCATCCATAAGAGGCAGATTGCTCATTCCGAAACCGGTGGCAAGAACAGTTATCTTGACTTCCTCCTTAAGAGTTTCATCATTGGCCAGGCCCCAGATGACTTCAATGTCCTTGTTCTCGAACTTGTCCATGAAGTGACGTACCTCATTCATCTCATCAAGACGCAGTTCGAACTGCGGATCCGGGCTCTGATAGATGTTGAACAGAATCTTGCGGGCCTTGTATATGTCATTGTTGTACAGCAGCGGCGACTTCAAGGCTGCATCAAAAGCCTGATTGACACGGTTCTCACCTTTGCTGACACCTGTACTCATAATTGCCACGCCGCCGTCCTTCAGAATCTTCTTCACATCATGGAAGTCAAGGTTGATTATTCCACGGCATGTAATCAGTTCGGCAATGCTCTTGGTGGCGACCGTCAGAGTTTCATCGGCATGTTTGAAACCGGCTGCAACGCTCTGTTCGGGGAATATTTCAAGCAGTTTTTCATTGCTTATCACCAGCAGCGCATCAACATACTTGTACATTTCCCTGACACCCTTCAGGGCCTGTTTGATTTTGGGGCCCATTTCAAACTTGAATGGAATAGTGACAATGCCGACTGTAAGAATGCCGCATTCCTTAGCCTGACGCGCAATTACAGGTGCAGCACCAGTACCGGTACCGCCACCCATTCCGGCGGTAATGAATACCATCTTGGTGTCATCCTGGAACTGTGCCTTGATTGTATCAATACTCTCTTCGGCTGCCTTTCTGGCTACCTCCGGATCATTTCCCGCACCAAGACCGTTAGTTGTCTGACGTCCCAGCTGAAGTTTGATTGGTATTTCCGAATCGGCCAGAGCCTGCTGATCCGTGTTTGCAATGACAAACACCACGTCATGAATACCTTCGCGGTACATGTTCTTGACTGCATTTCCTCCGCCTCCACCTACACCAATGACCTTGATGATTTTCCTGGATTCAGTCGGAAAATCAAACGGAAGAATCTCATTTTCCTCAAAAGCCTTTATTTCGTCATTCATAGCAGGTACCGTTTAATTGTTATCACTGTCTTCATCAAAGAACTTTTCACTTTCATTCATCAGCCCATTAAGCAGTTTCTTGAACCAGTTGCTCTTGCGTACGCCGCCTGTTTCCGGTGCAGGGGCCTCGGCGGCCTGCTGTGCCTCTGTTTCCTGCTGTGCCTTCTGCTGCTGGACCTTCATTTCATTCTCCCTGTCACGCACGTCCTGCGCATTCTCTCCGTCAGGGGTAAAAAGTTCCAGAGTGACCACCTTGTCCTGGTTTTCTGCATTCAGGTTGTCAATGGCATCCATGGCAGGAAGTTCGCAGCAGTTCTCATCACCGCGCGCCATGATGGAAAGCAGGGCCAGCTGGCTGCCGTCGCCACGTCTCCAGGACTGTTCATCCCAGCATACGCCCTTGAGCGGTTCAGTGACTATTCTTGGAGTACGCATGTCAGGCATCATCTTGACAAAGGTCTGTTCCACCTGGGCCAGCTGGCTGCCGCCGCCGGTCAGCACCACTCCCGCATACAGACTGCCCATGTAGCCTGAAGCCTTTATCTGGAGCACCACATTGGTGACAATTTCCTCATTTCTGGCATCAATGATATCATACACCTTTTTGGCATTGAACTTATGTCCGCCAAGAAGAATTGTTTCAGAATCCGATGAATTCAGACCGCAGGCGCATTTCAGTTCCTCGGCCATTTCCGGTTCAATCTGCAGCAGTTTGGACAAGTCACGTGTAATGAGTGAACCGCCCAATGGAATGACTCTCAGATAACGCAGCAGCCCGTTCTTATAGACCGATACAGTAGTAATGTCTGCGCCGTAGTCAACCAGAGCGCATCCCTGTTTGCGGTCGTCTTCGGTCAGAGCGACATCGGCCTGTGCTATTGGAGACACGAATCCGTCCAGGATCTGGACCTGCGCCATGCTGAAGCACTGCAGCATATAGTCTGTCACCTGTTTCTTGAGCAGGACATTCAGATAGTCGCCCTTGATTGTGCGGCAGGCCACACCCATCGGATCCCGTTCCGGATCCCGCTTTTCATTGACAAAATATTCCTGAGACTCCTGAAGCAGATTGGCGTATCCTTCAAATTCACACCTCTCGCATTCCGCATACATGCCGTCAATGATCTCATGGTTTATGACTGTGTCAGCATTGAACACACGCTCCACCCGGCTTGGCATTGACTTCAGTCCCATTGCGTTATAGCCAATGTATGCCTTCTCGATTTTTGCTGAAAGCATGTTCTCAAGACGTCCTATCACTTCGGCAATGGCATTTGCCGTTCTGTCAAGGTTATAGACTGCGCCATGTCTGATACATGCCGATGATGGGGTCGATGCGTAAGCAAGGACCTTCAGGGAGCCGTCAGACAATATCTGTCCGGCTACTCCAGAGATCTTGGATGATCCAAGTTCAATTGCAACAATTACTTTGTCGTTTTCCATTTATGTCATTTGCGTTTTTTACAGACTATCTGGTTCTCATACGCCACACTGATTGTGCTGTATTTGTTCCAGCCCACTTCCTTGAGACCGTTCATGTAGAAATTCATAAGACGGTCCAGCTTTTCTCCAACATTGTCTGAAGTACCTAAAAGCAGCAGATGGTCGCCGACACGTGGAACAAGTTCAAAACACCCTTCCCGTGTTACATTTATCTGTTCTATCTGAGCCTTCCAGAAATCGGAACGGTCAATGGCCCGTACAACCTGCAGAAGTTCACTGCCGGCAAAACTGCGGTCAATGTATCCGGTTGCCACAGGCAGATTTACGGCAAGAGTCCTGTCTGTCAGTATCTCACCGCGGCTGTCAACATAGAAATCCTGTCCTGTATTGTTCCTGACATGCACCAAAGGCACCTTGCTGCCAATGTTTATCCTTACAAGTGCTCCTGAAGTAATGTAGCATTGGGCCTTTCCTACAAGCGGATGAGTCAGCAGCACATTCTCCATTTCATATACGTCAATCCTGTCCATAGTCCTTCCAACAGGATTCATGCCGTGTTCTGTGAGCAGGTTCAGCACCATGTCACTGTCAATCAGATCATAGTGAAGACTGTCCTGAATGTGCAGGTCAATACCCGTGCACTCCGTTACATCCCCGTGGACATCAGTCATGAAAAAGGCTGAAAACACCAGGTATGCAAGCAGCACCAGAGCTGTAATTATGGACAGAATCTTCCTGATCACTTTCCTTCCAGTATTTCCGTTATCTGTTCTGCGTAATCTTCCAGATCACCTGCACCTACAGTCACAAGTACCTCAATCCCGTCTCTGAGCGACCTGACAAGTTCAGGAACCTGATTCCTGTTGATTATTCCCTGGCACACTCCCGGTTTCATGTTGTCAGCAATGAGCTGGCTTGTCACTCCCGGAATTGGAGCCTCACGTGCCGGATATATGTCCAGCAGCCATACCTGGTCAAACAGTGACAGGCTGTCAGCGAATTCATTGTAGAAGTCCCTGGTCCTGGTGTAAAGATGAGGCTGGAACAGTGCTGTAATCTTGCGGCCTGCATAAAGCTGACGCACAGACAGCGCACACTGGCGCAGTTCTGCCGGATGGTGGGCATAGTCACTCAGATATACCCTGTCCCCTTTCAGATGGAAGTCAAAACGGCGGTCACACCCCTGGAAAGTCTTCATGGCTTCACGTATCACATCACTTGATGCGCCGCTAAGTTGAGCCATGGCCATTGCAGCCACACCGTTTTCAACATTGATTGGAATTGGCACGCCCAGTTCGACACCGTCAATGTTTCCAAGCGGTGAAATGAAGTCAAACGTCAGCTGTCCGTCACCAATCCTGACATTGGCGGCATGGAAATAACCGTCATCAAGACCGTAAGTGTACATGTTCACACCATTCTGCAGTTGTGGCATCACCTTTTCGGCCAGGCCCTCATGGATTATCAGGTCACCGCCCGGCTTGATGAGCGATGTGTATTTGCGGAAACTTTCAACGTAGGCGTCATACGTTCCGTAAATGTCCAGATGGTCTGCATCGACAGCGGTTATCACAGTCCGAAGCGGACGCAGATGATGGAATGAACGGTCAAACTCATCGGCCTCAATGACGACGTTGCTGCTGTTGCGGCTTATCATGAGATTGCTGCCGGTGTTCTTGAGTATGCCGCCAAGGAATGCGTTGCAGCCCTGGGGCGTTCCGTTCAGTATATGTGCAATCATTGATGACGTGGTTGTCTTGCCATGCGTACCGGCCACGCACAGCCCGTCCATAGCGCGGGTCAGCGTGCCAAGCACCTGAGCGCGTTTCTGAACATCGAAACCGCCCTGACGGAACATTGACAGAATCCTGTTGTCCTGCGGAATGGCTGGAGTATAGACCACCAGGGTTGATTCCGGCTTTTTGAAACAGCCGGCAACAAGATCCGTATTGTCCTCATACTGAATCTGCGCACCTTCATTTACAAGAGCCTTTGTAAGTTCGGTCTCTGTCCTGTCATAGCCGCCAACATTGCAGCCCCGTGACAGGAAATACCTGACCAGTGCACTCATGCCAATGCCGCCGGCTCCTACAAAATACACTGACTTTATGTCCGATACCGCCAACGGTCCGTTTTCAAAACCGGCCAGAGCCAACACTTCACGGGCAATGATTTCGGCCGAATTCGTGAATGCCAGCCTGACAATGTTCTCCTTCAGGCTTTCCAGGCGTACCCTGTCCTTTACCAGGTCAATGGCTGCAGGAACAAGTTCCTTACGCGCATCGGCATCCGGAATATGTACAGCCGCATTTCTTGTTGAAAGTGCCAGCGCGTTCTTTGTCTGGTGGTCCTCAGCCACATTTGGTGACGGTACCAGTATAACGGCCTTTCCAAGCAGACACAGTTCCGATATGGAACCCGCACCCGCACGTGAAATGACCAGGTCCGATGCAGCATAAGCCAGGTCCATGTCCTGGACGAATTCTGTCGGGAACAGGTTGGGAACAGGTTCCTGCCGGGAAAGACGTTCCTTCATCTCCTCAAAATAGAACTTGCCTGTCTGCCATACGAACTGCACGTCAGCGGACATGCGTATCAGATCCAGATTACCCAAAACGCTCTCGTTGAGCGTGCGTGCTCCAAGGCTGCCGCCTATGAGAAGGATGATTCTCTTCTCAGGGTCAAGATTCATCTTCCGGGCAGCCTCTTCACGGGACATCGTGCCTTTTGTCAGAGCAGGACGTACCGGATTGCCTGTCTTCATAATCTTGTCGGCCGGGAAGAAACGCTCCATTCCGTCATACGCCACACAGATTCTGTCCGCTTTTTTGGCCAGAAGCTTGTTGGTAACGCCTGCGTATGAGTTCTGTTCCTGAATCAGGGTGGGAATTCCCATCCGCTGGGCCATCTTCAACGTAGGTCCGCTGGCATAGCCGCCCACGCCCACGGCAACATCGGGCTTGAACTGTCTGATGATTTTGCGGGCCATGCTCTGGCTGCGCATAATCCTGAAAAGGACCACAATGTTCTTGAGCATGTTCTTCCTGTCAAATCCGCTTATTGGCAGACCCTTTATCTTGAAACCGGCTGCGGGGACGCGCTGCATCTCCATGCGGCCTTCCGCACCGACAAAAAGAATCTCCGTTTCAGGATTCATCGCTTTGACTGCACACGCAATGGAAACTGCGGGAAAGATATGTCCGCCCGTTCCGCCACCGCTTATAATAACTCTAGGTTTCTTGTCCATATTCTCTAATCAAAAGATTCTCCCCCATCAATAGGTTCCGGCATTGCATGTTCGGTCCCCAAAGCCTGTTCTCCGGCTTCCTCACGGTCAAGCGTGTTGCTTATTCCAAGAAGTATGCCAATGCAGAAGCTGGTCATCAGGACCGATGTTCCGCCCTTGCTTATCAAAGGCAGCGGCTGTCCGGTCACAGGGAACAGCCCTACAGCAACTGACATGTTTATGAAAGCCTGAAGCCCCAGCAGCATGCCAAGCCCCATAGCCAGATATGCCGGATATTTTTCTTTGCAGCGGGTGGCAATGCGCCCCACCCTGTACAGGATTATCAGATAAACCAGCATGACTGCCACTCCGCCCAGCATGCCAAGCTCTTCAATTATTATGGCATATATGAAGTCACAGCTGGCCTCCTGCAGATAGTCACGCTCATCGGAATTGCCGGGCAGCTTGCCAATGAAATTGCTGGTGGCAATTGCAAGATTCGCATGGGTCTCCTGCGGCTTGTCCGGCGCCACTTCACGTGCAAAATCATACGCGCTGGGCTTGCCGTCAGAACCGGGCTGGAAGAAATCCAGCAGACGGGCCTGCCATGTGGTGGCACGTTCAGGAATGATTTTCGAGTCACGGATTGTCTGCGCCGGCACCATAAGCATGAAAGCCACCGCAAATATTGCGAATCCTGCGACTACAGCCGAAAGGACAAGCATCCTTCGCGCCGCAATGCCGCCCAGAATCATCATGACAAATACGACCGCAGCCAGCAGAATGGCCGTTGACAGGTTCTCACCGAAAATCAGGAAACATACAAGTCCTGTCAGCACCAGAATTTTCCAGAACGTGCCTGACTGGCTCAACGGATCATCGGCCTTGAGCTTTGAGAGCCAGAATGCCACTGACATGATTACGGCGACCTTGCCCAGTTCCGATGGCTGAAGGTTCATGAACCCGATGTCAATCCAGCGTTCGGCACCGGCCGAATTCCTGCTGATTACAGCCAGATAGCCCAGCAGAATTATTGATAGGGGCACCAGAATGATCGGAATCACCTTGTACCACTTGTAATGGAGAAGATGAAGCACATACATCAGTCCCAGTCCCAGACACATGTGAAGCGTGTGGGAAATGATGGGTGTCAGATAACTGCTCTTGCCGAAAGTAAGGCGGCTGCTGGCGCTGAACACTTCAACGAGCGATATTGCGCACAATATGAACACCATTGCCCATATTGTACGGTCACCCTTCAGGAACTGACGTCTTTTCGGCTCTTCTTCCATAGTCATACCTTATTATAAAGCCTTTACGCAGGCCTTGAACTGGTCACCGCGGTCCTCATAGCTCTTGAAAAGGTCAAAGCTTGCACAGCATGGACTGAGCAGGACAATCTGGCCTTTCTCCGCCATCCTGTAGGCAGCGTCAACGGCATCCTTCATTGACTGCACGTCTGCCACAGGCAGTCCGAACGCATCAAAGAACGAATGCAGCTTTTCATTGTGAAGTCCCATATAGACCAGACCGCAGCACTTTTCCCGTACCAGATCTGCTATCTCGTTATAGTCATTGCCCTTGTCCTTGCCGCCATGAATAAGGACGCACTTGACCGGCATGCTCTGCAGGGCATACCAGCAGCTGTTCACGTTGGTGGCCTTGGAGTCGTTTATGAAATCCACACCGTTCACGCGGCACACCCGCTCAAGCCGGTGCTCCACCCCCTTGAATGTCTGCAGCGCCTTGCGTATTGTCTCGGACTTGATTCCGGCAATGTTGGCCGAAATACCGGCGGCCATTGAATTGTACAGGTTGTGCTTGCCTGTCAGTGCAAGCGACTCCTGTTCCATATTGAATGAATACGGTTTGTCAAAGTACAGGGTGCCGTCATCAACATATGCTGCCAGATCCTCCTTCTTTGCCTCGGCAAAAGGATACAGGGTAGCCTGCAGACCGTATTTCTTCAGTTCGCGGGTAATTATGGGGTCATCGCTCCAATAGACAAAGGCATCGTCCTTGGTCTGGTTGCGTATTACGCGCATCTTTGCGTCAACGTAATTCTGCATCTCATAGTCATAGCGGTCCAGATGGTCCGGCGTGATGTTCATAAGAATGGCAATGTCGGCCTTGAAGTCATACATGTTGTCCAGCTGGAAACTGCTCAGTTCAATCACATAGTAATCGAAATCCTTTTCAGCCACCTGCCATGCCAGACTGCTGCCTATGTTGCCGGCCAGCCCCACGTTCATTCCGGCCATCTTGAAAATGTGGTAGATAAGTGACGTGGTGGTAGTCTTGCCGTTTGAACCGGTAATGCATATCATCTTGGCGTTCGTGTACCGGCCTGCAAACTCAATCTCGGAGATTATAGGCGTACCCTGAGCCATAAGTTTCTGAATCATAGGCGCCTCCTTTGGAATGCCCGGGCTCTTTATCACCTCATCGGCAGACAGAATGCGCTCCTCGGTATGCTGCTTCTGTTCCCACTCAATACCGCGTTCATCAAGAGCATTGCGGTAATACTCCTTAATTTCGGACAAGTCCGATACAAACACGTCAAAACCTTTGGCTTTTGCCAGTATGGCGGCACCTGTTCCGCTCTCACCGGCTCCCAACACTACAATCTTCTTTGCCATAATCATCTGATTTTCAAGGTCAATATTGTGAGTGCAGCAAGACCTATGCTGATGATCCAGGTCCTCAGCGTAATTTTGGTCTCAAACTGCAGTTTGCTGTCATTTCCATGGAACTTTACCGTAGAACCCGGATCAGCCTTCAGCACCTGCTCCATGCTGGTGCGGAAATGGTCATGAATTGGCGTACGTTTCCATATTCTCTGATGCACGCCATTCTTCTTTCCTATCTTGTAATAGAAGCGCTGACATATCACGGACAGGCTCTCCACCAGGAACACGCCGCACAGTATTGGCAGAAGCAGTTCCTTGTGTATGCAAAGTGCAGCCACGGCAATTATTCCTCCTATAGTCAGACTGCCTGTATCACCCATGAATATCTGTGCAGGATACGAATTGTACCACAGGAAACCGACCAGAGCACCCACGAACGCGCACATATAGACAACCACCTCCTGACTTCCGGGAATGTACATCAGATCAAAATGGCTTGCCGTCACCACATTACTGGACACGTAGGCCAGTATGCCAAGCGTTATTCCGATTATGGCCGAATTGCCGGCAGCCATGCCGTCCATTCCGTCATTCAGATTCGAACCGTTTGATACTGCAGTGACAATGAATAAGGTAAGGAGTACAAAGAACACCCAGCCTGCACGGTACTTGCCGTTCTCACCCAGCCAGCCGAACGCATCGGCATAATTCAGATTGTGGTTCTTGAAGAACGGAATGGTGGTACGCGTCGATTTGACATCGGGTGTCTTGACAACCACCTCGACATTGTTTTCAATCCGGGTCTCGACCTTTTCATTGATGACAACCTGAGGGCTGTAACGCAGTGTCAGGCCCACAATCAGGCCCAGTGCCAGCTGTCCGGCAACCTTCAGCCAGCCGTTCAGTCCGTCCTTGTTCTTTTTGAATGTCTTTATGTAGTCGTCGGCAAAACCAATCACACCAAGAATCAGTGTCGTGACAATCATGAGCCACATATAGACGTTGCTCAAGTCACCTATCAGAAGGCATGGGACCAGAATGGCCACAATGATTATCACGCCGCCCATGGTGGGCACACCAACCTTGCCCACTCCAAACGGGTCAAGCTTCACGTCACGCTGCGTTTCAGAAATCTTCTTCCTTTTCAGAATGTCAATGAAATGGCTGCCGAACCAGCAGGATATTACAATTGACACGACCAGCGCAAAGATTGCCCTGAATGTCACATACTGGAACATTCCGGCTCCGGGAAAATCGGACCCCGCGTTCTTCAGATGTTCAATGAGACCGTATAGCATTGCTAACCTTGATTAAAACGTTTCCCTAATCACTTCATGGTCGTCAAAATGATGCTTGACGCCCTTAATCTCCTGATAATCCTCATGTCCCTTGCCGGCCACCAGGACAACGTCACCCTGTCCGGCCAGCATGCATGCGGTGCGAATGGCTTCACGACGGTCAGCAATGGTCACCACCTTCTGCATATCCTGCTTTGTCAGACCGGCCAGCATGTCATTGATTATATCCTCAGGCTCCTCATTTCTGGGGTTGTCCGATGTAATGATGACGCGGTCGCTGTATCGGACCGATTCCTGCGCCATGAGCGGACGCTTGCCCTTGTCGCGGTTTCCGCCCGCACCCACAACTGTTATTATCTGACCTTTTCCGTCAAGCACATCGACAATGGTTGTAAGCACATTGGTCAGCGCATCGGGCGTATGCGCATAATCGACAATGGCGGTAAAGCCCTTTGGTGAATGTATGGCATCAAAGCGGCCGTTGACCGGAACCAGCGTGCTCATGACCGTCAGCACCTCCATGGGGTCACGGCCCAGCATGACAGCCGTTCCATATACGGCCAGCAGATTGCTGGCGTTGAATTTTCCAATGAAACGCAGGAACGCCTCACGTCCGTTGATGTCAAGCAGCATCCCGTCAAAGCCCGATTCCAGCAGACGGCCCTTGAAGTCACTCATGCTGCGCAGGGAATATGTCACGACCTTGGCCCTGGTATTCTGTGCCATGACAAGACCGTTCCTGTCATCCAGATTGGTCACCATGAACGCGTCCTTGCCCAGTCCGTCAAAGAACATCTTCTTTGCCTTCAGGTAATTTTCAACGGTCTTGTGGTAATCCAGATGGTCACGGGTCAGGTTGGTGAAAATGCCCCCCGCATATTTCAGACCGCCTATTCTCTTCTGAACTATGGCATGACTGCTGCATTCCATGAACACATAACGGCAGCCCTCATCGGCCATGCGGCCCATAAGACGGTTCAGAGTGACCGCATCGGGAGTGGTATGGTCTGCAGGCACCGGCTCGCCGTCAATGTAGTTGCACACCGTTGACAGCAGACCGCACTTGTAGCCGAACGCGCGGAACATGTTATAAAGGAGTGTAGCAATGGTGGTCTTGCCGTTTGTGCCGGTCACGCCCACCAGTTTCACCTTCTGTGAAGGATTGCCGAAGAATACCGTAGCCACCTGCCCCACAACATCATTGCAGTCAGGGACCTGCACGTAAGTGACACCCGGAACAAGCGCATCGGGCAATGTCTCACACAGGACAGTCTTTGCGCCCAGTTCAATTGCCTTGCCAATGAACGCATGCCCGTCAACCGTTGTGCCGCGCATAGCCACAAACAGATTGCCATCCTGAACTTTACGCGAGTCCAACTGAATGTCTGTCACGGGCATCTGTATGTTTCCGATGACACTCTCCGTTCTGATTCCTCCAATAAGTTCTTCTACCGTTACCATACCATTACATTGAAAGCGTTATCTGTATTCTGTCCCCCTTGTGGAACCTGGTGTTCTGCTTGAGGCTCTGTGACCTGACACGGCCCACACCGGCAATATCGACCTTCAGTCCGCATTTTTCCAGCAGGAAAAGCGCATCCTGTGCACCCATGCCGCGGACGTCGGGCACCAGTCCCGGTTCCATGTCATCAAACGGCCTTGCAACGACTCTGTCCGAGTCCGATGCCACCGTCCCCCAGACGCTGTCCCCGGCAGAACGTACCACCTTCCTTATATTATTGTCAATATCAAGTTCCTGCAGCACCAGTCCGACCTTGTTCAGATCTCCCGCCAGCACCTTGGGCAGATATTGTCTGGTTGAATCAAATGCCTCGGCCGCGCTCTTCAGGTTGCGGTTTGCCATAACCTTTTCCGAAATCTCATGGAACACAGGAGCAGCCCATGTACCGCCGCCGGCAGCACCGCCGTCAGTGCGTATGGACACTATGCATGTGAACTGCGGTGCATCGGCCGGGAAATATCCGCAGAATGACACCATGTGGGTACGCTTTCCGTTCTTGTATCCGGCAGCGCCCTGAGACAGCTGTGCCGTACCGGTCTTTCCGGCAACCTTGAAATGCTTTGAAGCCGCATTCTTGCCGGAACCGCCGTCAACCACGCCTTCAAGCATCATCTTTATGTCCGCCAGTGTCTGGTCCTTGCACATGTGCCTGCGTACCACCTCTACCGGGAAAGACTGAATGACCTGACCTTCACGGGTAACCTCTGTGACAAGCCTTGGGGCTACCATGCATCCGCCGTTGGCTATGCCGTTGTAGAAGGCCAGAGTATTGATGACCGGAAGCTGCGTATTATATCCGATTGACATCCAGGGCAGACGCGTGGCGTCCCAATATCCGTCCTTTTTTATAACAGGAGCGGCTGTTCCTGTCAGCTGCATGTCAAAATGGGTGTTTATTCCTGTGCGATAGACGCCCTCGACAAACGCCTGCGGGTTGTCCTTATATGCGGCATTGATGAGCTTTGACGTACCCACGTTACAGGAATTCTTGATTATTCCGGGAACGTCAAGCCAGCCGTAGCCCTTGCCGGCATCGGTCATCACCCCACCTCCAAAGCCGGTATAACGCCCGTTCTCACAGAACACGCTGTCTGTTATGGACACCTTTCCATCATCAATTGCCACCATGAATGACACAGGTTTGAAGGTCGAACCGGGCTCAAAAATCTCCTTGACGGCATTGTTCTGAATCTCGTCATACTGGCCGTCAGCGGTTTTGGTAAGACTGGCTATAGCCTTGATATCACCTGTAGGAACTTCCATAAGGACCACAATGCCTGACATTGCATTGCGCATCTCAAGTTCCCGCCTCAAGGCGACCTCGACAATGTCCTGCATGTCCACATTTATTGTGGTATGCACGTCACAGCCGTCAATCTGGGGGACATCGGCCACCATGCGGGTCACGTTCTGCACCTTTTCACGGTGCCCCTTGCCGGGAATGCCGCGCAAAAGCGAATCGAATGAAAGCTCCAGACCGTTCCTTGCAGAATCCTTGGCCTCATACATGCTGCCTATGGTACGCGCAGCAAGCGTCCCGAACGGTTTCTTGCGTGAAATCTTCTCCTCCTTGCTGTAAAACCACCCTTCATATTTCGGCTTCAGCCATACGGTCCTTGCCAGCTGTTTGTATTGGTTGTACGAAATAGGGTATGTGTTTCTTGAAACACCCGGAAGCAGAGTCCATGAATGCGACTTGCGCGAATAGCCCTCCTGATAATGGCGCTTGAACTCATCGGCCTGATAACGGGGGAATATCTCATGCATCTGGCGCGCAAATTCGTCCAGATGCCTGTCGTAAAGCGTGTCCTTGCTGTTCTGGTCCTTCTGGGCCAGTGTGGCATTCTTCTGCGCCGTCTTGAAGTCAAGGAACACGCGGTACTGCTTCATGCTGCTGGCAAGCAGAAGTCCTTCGTCACTGAAAATGTTTCCCCTGCGCGGTTCGATGGTTCGGTCTGAAGGTGACATGTTCCTGGCCACATCATGCCAGTACTGCCGTTCAACGAACATGACCATTGCCATTTTGACAATGATGACAATGCCCCATACGGTCATGCCGATGAAAAGAGTCAGGTATCGGCGTGACACCTTTTTCTTTTCAAGCCCGCGGCCGCCTTCATTGTCGTTCTTTGCCATATTACTTTGACAGTCTGTATGACGGTTCTGTGGTGGCCTTCAGTCCCGATCCGTTTCTGGTCACCACCGTTTCTATATATGACAGCTTGCTCTTGGCGGACACGTCACTTGTCGTGTTCAGAGTCTGGAACTGCATGTCCACAATCTCACGTCTCAACCTTTCAGCTGCAACCTGATCACGCTGATAGGCATAACGGTTGCATATATACAGAAGGATGAACAGCAGAATCTCCACCAGCAGCAGCGCGTTGCGGCTTATGAAATCAGGCATGGCCTGCATCCATCCCATTCTTCCCGAATATTTCTTTTTTCCGTCCTCCATATCAGATCCTTTCACAGATTCTAAGTTTGGCGCTTCTTGAGCGCGGGTTGGCAGCCTGCTCGGCAGCATCGGGCACAACCGGCTTGCCCACATTCCGGAACGGTATGCTGCGGTTCCCGTAGAAATCGGTCTCAACCTGACCTTCAATGTTACCGCTCTTCATAAGGTTCTTGACCATGCGGTCCTCAATTGAATGGTAGGTAATCACAACCAGACGGCCGCCCTTGTCAAGCAGCCTGACCGTTGACTCAAGCATTTCACGCAGGGCATCGACCTCATGGTTGACTTCCATGCGCAATGCCTGGAACACCTTTGCCATGTCCTTCTTTTCCCTTTCATGTCCGATGACGGGGCGCACGGTCTCAACCAGCTGTGACACCGTTTCAAGTCTGATGTTCTGACGGCGGCGGACTATGGCCTGAGCCAGACGGCGGCCGTCCTGCAGTTCACCGTACAGCCAGAAAAGCTGTGCAAGCCGTTCTTCGGGATAGTCGTTCAGCACATCGGCTGCGCTCATGCCCTCCTTCTGGTTCATACGCATATCGACAGGACCGTCAAAGCGGAACGAGAAGCCGCGCGTGCTGTCATCGAAATGATGCCATGACACTCCAAGATCGGCAAGAATGCCGCTGACCTTTTCATGTCCGTACCAGCGCATGAAATTGCGCATGTAGCGGAAATTGCCGTAAACGAATGTGAATCGGGAATCGTCAATCATGTTGTTCATGGCATCGGCATCCTGGTCGAAACTGTAGAGATGCCCTTTGGGACTGAGTCTGGACACTATCTCGCGCGAATGGCCGCCACCGCCGAACGTAGCATCCACATAGACCCCGTCAGGGTCTGCAACAAGGCCGTCTACACTTTGCTTGAGTAGGACCGGCACATGATATGTCCCGTTGCTCTCCAATATATTATGTATGACAAATGTTTCACTCCGTCATGAATTTTCTCAATCCGTCCGCAAAGTCACTGTCAGTCATGAAAGCCTGCTCCTGCTGCACCTCAGCATTCTTATCAGCCCAGATTTCAATAGTCTGCTCCATACCCACGAACAGCACGTCCTGACTTATGCCCGCCCTTTCAAGCATGACCTTTGGCAACAGCACGCGGCCGTTGCTGTCAAGCTGGATTTCCTGGGCCTCGGACACCAGTTTCCGATATACCATCTGCTGGTTTCCATCAAAACGGTTCAGTCTGGCACGGACTTTAGAGACCTCTTCCTGCCATTGCTGCGCGGTATAGACAACAAGGCAGTTCTCAAAGTAATCCTTGCGGACCACCAGAGTCTGCTGTCCGTTCTGCTGCAGGATACGCCTGAATGCCGCGGGTATGAACACCCTGTTCTTGGCATCCAGCCTGGCCGGAAACTGTCCGATAAAGCTCATTCCTTTCTGAAAATCGATATTCGACTTCAAAATTACATCAATTCACTCCACTTTTCACCACTTTGCCCCACTTTTGTGGTAAAAAGTTTTCAACAGCCTGTTAATATCTTTACTGGCTGAAATTGAGACAGTTCAGCATCCCCTGTTAGAGTATTGCTGAAACGTGATTACAAGTATTACTGAATTATTCCGCCACAATCTTGGCAGCGCGTTCAAGTGCCAGATTGATGTGGCTGCAAATGTTTTCCTTGCCCACAATCTCGTCAACGCCGGCATTCACAAGCACGCGCATGACATTCTCATTGACGCCTGAAAGTACAACCTTCACACCCATCTGGCGGCACATGCGGCACATGTTGCCAAGGTTGTGCACACCGGTGGAATCAATGAACGGGACCTTTCTCATGCGTATTATGCGCACCTTGGCACGACCGCCCATATCACCCATCATCTCTTCGAACTTGTTGCCTATTCCAAAGAAATACGGGCCGTTGATTTCATATACCTTGACACCTTCAGGAATGGTCAGATGGTCAAGATTGCCCTGGACATCGGAATCGGCATTGGGATCAATCTCGTCACTCAGGACCGATACGTTCGTGGTCTCGGCCATGCGGCGCATGCACAGCAGGCAGGCAATGAGAACACCGACCTCGATGGCCACGGTCAGATCAAAGATTACGGTCAGGAAGAAGGTGACAAGCAGTACGGTAATATCAGACTTGGGGTTCTTGAGAATGGCCTTGAAGCTGCGCCATTCGCTCATGTTGTATGAAACCACTACCAGAATGCCGGCAAGACAGGCCATGGGCACAAACTTGACAAGCGGCATGAGGAACAGGTATATCAGGGCCAGAACCACGGCGTGGATGATGCCAGCCACGGGAGTGCGGCCGCCGTTGTTTATATTGGTCATGGTGCGGGCTATGGCACCGGTTGCGGGTATTCCGCCAATGAGCGGGGTCACCATGTTGGCAATGCCCTGGGCAATGAGTTCCTGGTTGCTGTCATGACGGTCGCCAATGACACCGTCTGCGACCGCAGCTGAAAGAAGTGATTCAATGGCACCCAGCATGGCTATGACCAGAGCGGGTGATGCAAGATGACGTATGCTGTCCCATGTCAGGCGGGGAACTTCGGCCTGCGGCAGCTGTGACGATATTGAGAAACGGTCACCTATTGTCTCTATGCCCTGAACACCCAGCGACTTGAGCAGCAGGCAGACCAGCGTCATTACAACGATAGCAACCAAAGAGCCCGGAATCCTGCGGCTGATTTTGGGCGTGAAGACTATGAGCAGAATGCTTGCAACACCCACCAGAAGTGACCACCAGCTGATTGTGTTCATGTTCTGGAAATAGACGACCCACTTGTCAAGGAATCCGGCCGGGACATTTTCTATCTGAAGTCCCAGAAGGTCCTTTATCTGAGTGGCGAATATTGTCAGGGCAATACCGCTGGTGAAACCTACTATTATAGGATACGGTATGTACTTTATGATGGTTCCCAGATGCAGAATTCCCATAAGAATAAGGAATGCGCCCGCCATGAACGTTGCCACCCAGAGTCCGTTCATGCCGTAGTCCTGGATTATGCCATATACAATTACGATGAATGCGCCTGTGGGGCCGCCAATCTGAACCTTGCTGCCGCCAAACAGCGCAATGATGAATCCCGCCACGATTGCGGTAAGTATGCCGGCCTCGGGCGTTGCGCCGCTGGCAATACCGAATGCAATGGCAAGCGGCAGTGCCACAATGCCCACAATTACACCTGCAAGCAGGTCCTGTACAAATGATGTCTTGTTGTAACCGTCCTTCAGACAAGAGAACAGTTTTGGTTGGAAACCGTTGATTTTCATAATGATAAGCGTCTCGATGCCGACCCTTTGCCGGCCTTTAAGTTATACCTTTTCGTTTTCGGCCGCGAAATTACTAATTTTTCAGGGCCATTGTACAAATCAATAATCATTTTCAATGCTGAAAAACAACGAAGAGACAATATTAGCAGCAACATCCAAACGTATTGACATAAAACGCACTACATTTGTATGTGTCAGTACTGACAACTGACAAACGGATATGAAAGGACAGAACGAAATGAAAGTGATGCAGCCGGCTTGTGTCTGACTAATGGGAGGCCAATAGTACTACTTCAGCGCCACAGACTGTTTGGTGAAGTAGGCATCAAACCATATGGTAATCCATATAAAGTTCTGCAATTATTCGGTTGTTGGAAATATAGTGTTTTCATTCGTGTCACGATTCCTGATTTTCATTTAAAATCCGGAAAGTAAACTCAGAAATTAAACGCTATATGTACAAGAGGATATTTGATATAGAGAACCAGCCGGATGAGGCAATGTTCCTGTTTGGCGGTCGTCAGGTAGGGAAATCAACGCTTCTCAAATTGCTCTGGAATGGTGAAATCTTCTAATATTACGCATAATTAGGGGTTCTTCGGTCAAGCCAATTCGGTGAAGCATTTTGTATTTAAAGCACTATTTTATATTTTTGAATCCGAGTGTAAAATACGACTTAAAAAGAGATGATTGACAGGCGTTAAACAAATGAGTTTATATCCACGGATATTTCTCTGCTACTACGAAAACCTGGTCAGAAACCTCTTGCGAGGAACTCGCGAAGACTCAAATGAATTATTCCGTCATCGTCCGTTCTTGTCACCAGAGGTGTCATCGATATGACATATTTCGGATAGTTGTCCTTTATCTTTTTCAATGCACCGAATTCTCTTTC
>JAGHSY010000086.1 GCA_018065615.1 Candidatus Colenecus caballi
GGAATTCAGTGGTGAAAATCCGCAGTTCCGGAAGCGCTAAGACAAGGTGTTGTATTTTCAATGCACAAAACTGTGGAAAAGTTCATCGAAATGACAAGTCCTGATTATGCACCCCTGTTATATGGCTCCTGAGACACTTTGGCTGTGAGCCGCTGAAATCTCAATGCACAAAATGGGGAAAAAGTGCATCGAACTGTCCGGTCCAAAGAACTGCACCCCGCTCACAGGGCTCCTGAGACGCTTTGGCTGTGAGACACTGACATCTCAATGCCCAAAATGGGGAAAAAGTGCATCGAACTGTCCGGTACGGAGAACTGCACCCCGCTCACAGGGCTCCTGAGGTGCTTTGGCTGTGAGACACTGAAATCTCAATGCCCAAAACGGGTAAAAAGTGCATCGAAAAGTCCGGTACGGAAAACGGCACCCCGCCCACAGGGCTCCTGAGACACTTTGGCTGTGAGACGCTGAAATCTCAATGCACAAAACGGGTAAATAGTGCATCGAACTGTCCAGTCCATAGAACGGCACACCGCCCACAGGGCTCCAGGCGGCACATCACGCTTGAACGGCTGGAATCTCGGCGCAGAAACAGTATCCCCACTAAAGTCCCGCTGAGCCGAAAATACCCCCACTAGTTTTCGGGTGAGCCAATGGATTCGGTAAACCTTGTTTTAATTTGCTCCGCAAATGTGCCGCCCTCCGGTCGGGTCGCTTCGCGACGGTTTTTTGCCAGGTTTTGGGTGCACCAGGATGGATTCCGGTCGTTCATTTGTGTTGTGCCTGACCGTGCTCACATGAAAATTTGAATTATTTCATTGAGCCATTATCTGCTTCTGCAAAATTTCACTTCATTCATTTGCTGCTCATGCAGACTGTACTCCGCAGGTTACATTCCGAACAGTTTCCTTCTGACTTCAAGCCGCATGGACCGGGTATCGGATGATGGAATCTTTACTGGCATTTCCAACATTTCTTTTCCGATGTTCAGCATTCTGACAGTGTCATCCAACTGTTCATACAATTTGAAAAGGAAAAACTTTGGCTTCATTCGTGAAGGACACATTCCTGATGCCAGATTCCAATGATACACAGCAGAATCCGCTTTTCCTAGTTCGTTGTACACTTTTCCCAACAGCAGTTCGGTGTCATAGCTTGAAACCGCCGTACTGCTGGTCAACAGGTCTGCAAGGCTTTCTTCCAGGTTGCCGGCATAGTAATTCACCGCTCCACGGCTGTAGAGGTAACGGGCATTCCTGCAAAGGACAGGATCAGTTTCAGGAATTGTTTCCTTTCTTGCCGCAATTGCTTTAGTCGTATCAGTTTCAAGTTCATCTGTCATAGACTTCCACATGGTTTGGGCCCGGTACCATGAAACGGATGGTAAAATTGCTGAGGTGACAGACAGCAGTAATGCAATGTTTGCAAATCTGCTGTTGGGGAAATGCAGGGAAGTGTCTTGGGCTATGTACAACAGGCACACAATAAGCGACACTACAGTCATTGGGTATTTGAAAGGATATGAAAACATTGAGAGGATGCATACCGAACCGATTGTCATGAGTACAGGCAATCTGTATCGTGTACACCGTTTCACAACAAACAGGACTGCGCCAGTAATGGACATCAGAACAAAAGCAAGCCCAAGAATGCCATAATTGATGGCAATCAGCAAATATCCGCACAGGGGATGCGTAATGTTGTCTGCAAGCAGCCTCAGTTCATCAGACTCCACATGTGACAGATAATCTGCCTGAAACAGCATGTATCTGCCAGCAAAACCGCCAGGTCCATATCCAAGCAGCGGTCGTTCACGGATCATTCCAATGCAGACATTCAGAATTGTCATGCGTCCGCTTGTTGAGCCTGATTTGCATTTGAAAAGAAGTATCAGACTGATGGATGACAACAATATGAGCACGAAAAGTATTATGATTCTTCCAGGGCGATTCCTGATAGTACAATACAGATATGCTGATGTGCATACAGAGATTCCGATAATGCCGCTGCGTGACTGGCTGAGCAGAAGAACTGTGAAATCAAGTGCCGCGATTGACAGAAAACACAATGTGTTGTGCCTGACAGAACGGAACGCTGTTGATGAGAACGGAACGGTTACGCACAGAAGAGCTGCCACTCCGGCCGGATTGTCAAAATCCGATGTCATTGGAAAGGAACTGGTACTCTTCAGAATTCCGGCATACTGCAACAGACATGTTACGGCAACACTGACGTTGACAGCTGACAGAATGATTGGAACGGAGCAAAGGCGGGACTCTGCCTGCAGCGTTTTACCTTTAGCCCCGAAAAGACCGTAAATTGAATATGTAACAACGGCAAGCCCTGCTGATATGGCAAATCCTATCCATTTTCCGACAATCTGCCAGTCATTGACGTTTCTGAATACGGAGAAACTGGAAAAGACGCAGACCAGTGCAAATACAATTGCCGGAATGATGGTATGCAACTTCCGGCAATCCTGTCCGGAAGTATCAGAAATCCTCATCCAGGACGTAAGGTGAGCCTCCGGCTGTGATGCCGCAGCCGCTCACGTTGAAGCGGGTGCTGTATGAGTTGTTGTA
Organism: Candidatus Colenecus caballi; assembly: GCA_018065615.1. GTDB lineage: Bacteria > Bacteroidota > Bacteroidia > Bacteroidales > Bacteroidaceae > Colenecus > Colenecus caballi. The sequence goes on from JAGHSY010000086.1 coordinate 2,580, forward strand.
GAACTCAATTTCGGCATGGCCATTTTCGTCAGTCACCACGTTCGGGTTCCAGTACAGGGTACGGCGGTAATCCACGTCACCCTGAATGGCTCCGTTCGGATACTGGGGAGCATAGAACTGGTGTGAAGGAGTAAAGCCTTCAAAGGTGGTCACGCGCTTGCCGAGATTCAGTTTGTCCCTCTTTGGAAGAATCTTGGAAGCATCCTTCAGCTTGATGTCAACGAGCATGTTGACGCGCGCCTCACTTGTCTGGCTGTAGAACATGGACATCATACCGCTGCTGTCCAGATATTTTGCATACAACGGGGCGTGATCCCTTATCTGGGCTATGCTGAGCAGATCATCAAAGACCAGAATACTTTCTATGTCCTGGACATCAATGTTCCAAGGTTCCGAATACTGGCCGCTGTTGTAGTATTGGTCACCGTCATGCACATACCACACGACATTGTGCCCGTTCAGCTTGCAGTAGTTGTTTTGAGGCAATGAATTTGTCTGCGGACCTATAGGACCACCTCCATTCGCATCATAAACCGTGCCACTTGGAGATCCATAAAACAGATAACTGTTCTGTACCGTGTTCGAAGAGCCATTCACGTTATTGTAGATATGGTCGTAATCGTTGCTATATACATACTGGTATGTGGGTGCCATACCGTTTCCTGAGCTGGTTTCAACGCCATACCAGATGGTGTTGCCGGTCGGACACCAGACGGTATAGCCCTTGTCTATCAGATAACCGGTAACATCGGTCGGATAACTTCCCAGATCAAGTTCCGTTTCCACATCAGTATATACGTCATACGCCTTGAATGTGAAGTAGTCCACATATTTGCGTTTACCTTCAATGTCAACATCCGGCAACGCAATACCCTTTGACTCGTCAATGATTGTCGGGAATTCAGGTGAGTCCTGAGAAATCTCCTTCACCGGTACCTTTCTGGCCCATGCCGGCTGCAGTTCTTCCTTATTGTAGGCACGCACAGCAGGAAGCTGCGCGCGTTCCAGACTGATCTTGGCCCTTGGTTCCATCTGTTCGTCATCGGCCTTGGCTATGCGCATGGTAAGGTCTGCCTTTCCATAGAAGTCCCTCATGTTGAAACCGAAATAGCCGTCACTTCCTGTTACGGCCTGTCCCATTTCAAGGTTGTCATTGGTGCGCGGAACAACGGCAACGTACATCTTCACGTCCTTCATGCTGCGGCCTTTTCCAAGATTGTTGCTCAGTATCCAGCCGTTCAGACTCAGATTCTCTTCCAGTCGGTGGGTCTCCTGGAAAATGCGGTTGTCACTCATGTATTCCCAGTCATAGCGCTCCCAGCCCTGTACCATACAAAGCAGGTCCAGGTCACTGCGGCGGTTCTTGTCGTCTGATCCGAAATAGTATGAGGGATTGTGTATGAAGCCTTTCAAGTCCGATGACAGAAGCATGTCGGTCAGAAGGTTGTCTGAATATTGTGTGCCGTAGTCGGCGGCGTCACGCACGGATACGCAGAAACGGTCCATAAAGGGGTTGCCCTGACGGTCACGAAGGTCAAATGAAAGTTTCAAACGGTCAAATGCGTTGTAGCGCTTCTTGTCCGCTTTGACAGTAACGGTGGGAGGCGCATAGCCTTTGACTTCATTGAATATGCTGCGGGCAGCCAATACCTCTCCGCGGTCTGTGAACAGAACGGCACGGCATACCCCTACAGGCCAGCCTTCAGTGTCAAAGCTGAAACGGTTCTCGCCGTCATTCATGGTCAGTTCCTTGAACATGAACAGTTCGCCGCGGCAGGTTACGGTCAGTCCTACGGTGCGCTCATGACGTATGTCAGACCTGTTTATCGTGACATCCATCTTGCCTGACAGGTTGTCCACCTGCATGGTGTAGCCGGCTGCTATTGGTGCGGGAATGGACACGTTATACTGCTTGCCTCCTGTTGTGAAGACAGCCGGAGTACGGCCGGTTCCTGCATTGAACATGAACGATCCCATGCCTTCATGGCCGCTTTTTGCACTTACCTGAAGGCCGTCATCACATTTGAGTGTAAGGGTTCCTTCAAGCCCGCGGCCAAATTTGTCGGTTGCCTTGAAGGCGACACGGCTCTGAAGCCCCCGGACCGTATGTCCTCCTTCGGGGTAGAACTGGATGTTCACGTCATGAAGGCGTTCAGCATCAGGACGGTTCTGGCTTTCAATCTTTGATTCAGGGGCAAGGTCCGGTTCTGAATAGTCTCCTTCCCTATCTGGGGTCTGGTACACCGGAAACACCCGTGAGAACACTATCCCTTCATCAAAATTGAGCATGTACTGTGTGTATGCACGTATCTCATAGTAGCCGCTTGGGTACGGTCTTTCACCGCGCAGTTCGCGTGCCTGGCCGGTGGACGCATCCATAAGACTGATGCAGCCGTCTGCCTGACCGCCTGAAATCTTCAGTTTCTGCTGCTGTAGAAGAACGCCGTTCGGTGAGATCAGATCCACGTAAAGCACTTTTGAAGGTGCGCGGCTCATGTCCGACGCCTTGGTCACAAAGGCCTTGAACCAGATGGTTTCACCCTGAAAGTATGCCGTGTTGTCAAACTGCAGATAGACCTTTTCCTGAGGAAACAGTTCATTGAACTGATGTATGTTTCCCGCAAAACGCATAAGCGCGTCAGTGTCAGCACAAACGGAATTGGCAAATGCGCACAATGCCGTGAGAATCAATATGAGCCGTTTCTTCATAGTCGGACAGTATTTGTTAAATGAATGAATCAGTAATCACATACGGGGCGGATAGCCATTTCACCCACTCTGGTATAGTAGTCTATCAGCTGAAAACTGTTCTCAAACAACCACATAAAAGCCCATGCCTTTTCATTGTCGTCACAAGCCGTACCGGTCCACATGGGTCTTGTGTCATTTATAGTAATGCTGTTTCCGTTGGGACCTGTCACAACAAATGCCACACGTCCGCCGTCCTGTTCAATTTCCTTACTGATTCTGCACCCTGTCAGTTCTTCTGCTTCCTGTTTTGTCGGCATTCTCCACTTTCCTCCAAGTATTGCCTTAGCCGCGTCATACTTTGTGCCGCTTATTTCAGAGCCTATGTCAATGAAAGTTCCGGTTGATGACTGATAATACTGATAATCGGTCCTGTCAATTTTATGATAGACATCCCTTCCTTTAATGGAATACAGATGTCCCCAGCAGTAACCTATACTTATTCTTCCAAATTCGATATCCTGATCTCCAAGGTCACAGTTTGCCCATTTGACGCTCAATCCCATGTCAACGGCCATCTCATCAAGACTCTTTGTGGTGAATTTCACTTCCGGTCCATAGGTGTAAATGCCTGTTCCGTTGTTGCTGTAACTGACAAAAGTCCTGTAATAGTAGTCTTTGGCCGGCGTAAGATTGCTTATTGTCGATGAAAACTCCGGTGAGTATGCCTGATTGATATTTACAGTTGTTCCAGAACTGGCATCCACGCCTTCATTATCGGAATAGACAAAACCGTATTTGCAACTGGCTGCGTCATTGGAACTGATGGTAAGAGTGCCGCTCAACACTGCATCAAAATAACGTTTCTCGCTGACCTGATTTGTGACAAGTTCCGGGTTGAAAGGTGCGGTCTTCATTTTCTGAATGCCGCTTATTTCCCTGCGTTTCCTGTCTCCTGACCGGAAAAACAGGCAATAGTCATATTCGGTATCGGGTGTAAGATTTTCAAGCACCGCCGTAACAGTACCGTCGGTTTTGTACTTTCCCTGCTTGAATACGCTGCAGCCAGGATTGTCATCACCATCTTTCCAAGACTGGAACACTGTTTCCGACTTGTCCGATGAAGGCATGTACAATACTCCTTTTATGCCATCGCTGAATTCACTGACGCTCATTCCGTTCAACTTTCCTGTTATGGTGGCTGTCATTGCTGTGGTTACGGCATTCTCAGTCTCAACGGTATCAGGTACGGAAACGCCTCCGGATTCCTTCTCGTCACAGGAAAACAGCGCGAATGCCGCAAGCACCATCAATCCGGCCAATGATTTGTAAATCAAGTTGTCGCTCATTATTTACAAATGTAGTTATTTTAATAAATTACTAGTGATGCGTTAAGCGACGCATCTACGCTTGTAACT
>JAGHSY010000064.1 GCA_018065615.1 Candidatus Colenecus caballi
GTTTTATAATTTCATCATAAAATTGACAAATTCATAATAATTCTTTTGTGTTTGTAAATTTTCACTTATATTTGCACTGTAATCAAATGATATTTATGAAAAAGATCAATTATTTCCTGATTATCACTGTCACTTCAGTTTACACACTGATTACATCATGCGCTTACAATGAAGGCAGCACCACTTATCAGGGTTTTGAAAAAAGACAGGGCGTTGATTTTGACATTGTCATTACCAGAACCGGTGATATGAAAACACGTAGTGAAAACGAATACAGCCAGTTTGCCAGTGTTGCCGATGCCGACGATTCATCAATGGATTCAAGCACCCCCTTCGGTCTGATTGGTATCGATGCCAACACCAGCAAAGTAATAATAAACAATGAACAGGTGTATGACAACGGCGGTTCAAGATCAGTCACTTTCGATACCCACAACTGGTATGGAACGGAAGAACTTCTGCTCAGCGCATATTACCCGCACGTAAATGAAATCGAATACATGAGTGGGAACAGGGCATACATCATCCCCTACCGTCAGGAAGAGACCGAAGCCGGACCGCTGGTATCACAGACGGTCAAGCGCAGTGTTTCATACATGGATGTCGTTCCTCTTGTATTCCGGCACATAACAAACGATGTGGGCTTCAAAATATGTGACATAACCTATGACGAGCAGTTGCGCGGACTGATAAGACTGAGAAAAATGATTGCCCACAACGTTGCAACCGAAGGGTACTATATAGATTCCATTGGAACAGATGGCGGCAAATGGATTCAGAAATCAATCTGTGATGGAATACAGGTATTTGACGGAAATGCAAGAGTCGGTGTCGGATCTGACAATGAGCTGTTTGTAGGCTATGACCATCTGGTATCAGACAGGAATTTCAGCAGCAGGTTCTATTCAATCCCTGAAGAAATCAGAATGGGCAAACAGTATGTTGAAGTGGTATTTGATGTTGACGCTTTCGAATATGGCGGGCAAAAATACCCGGAACTGAAGAATCAGGTACAGAAATTCCCAATATACGGAGTCCTGCCCGGCAATACGTTCATATACGGAAAGCAATACACATTCCACCTCGGACTTGATCTTGGCACCTTGTACAAGAGCATAGAATTCACAGCATCAGTTGCAGACTGGAACGAAACCAGTGCAGAGGTCATGAACAACATCTGGGGAGAGAACAAGATATATGAAGACAACGATTACTTCTGACAAACGCTAATACGGGCAGCTTTCAACTTTGCAGCAATCACAATCACGACTCAAATGGTCCATACTATTATCACATTTCTGCCATTCCTGACGTGTCTGTTCTGGATAATCCTCTATCCGCTCATTGCCAGGCACACCAGGTCTTTCCTCAAGATGGAATTGTTCCTGGCGGCAGCAGGCATTTCAGCGCTTGCCGCGACAAACGTTCTGAATGGAATATGCAACAATTCAACACTGGTGTATTTCCTGCTTGAACAGTTTGTTGCACCTATGGTCATTCCTTTATCTGTAATTTACCTGAATTCATCCGACAAGGACAGCCAAAGTAAAGTCCTGTCATCATTAGGATGGGTCTCTATCCCATTCTCACTGCTTTTTGCCGAAATCATTCTCCTGATGCTGTCCGGCACAGACGCCTTCAAGTCTTTCATTGGCACACTTATGGAAGGATGCAGTCTCTCAATGCTCGACAACAAGATAGAACAGATCATATATCTATGTTCCGTTTGGATATTTGCTGGATTTATAGCATTGGAAACCGTTCTGTTCCTGATACGGACAATCAAGATGTCAGCAGACCGGACATTCATCATTCAGAATTGGGCTTTCACTATTCTTTTCCTGTTGTCAGACGGCCTGCTCTTTACATACCTGGCAAGTGACTGCAAATCCGGACTCGCAATAGAGCTGTTCGCTGTACTGATGTCTGTTTCTGTCTTCATTGTCGCCTACTCAGGCCTGTTTAAGAACCGGGAATCGCTGACAATAAAGAATCTGCTCAACGGGCCGGAGACCACTCTGGCTGTTCCTGAAGAAATTGAGGAAACAGAAACCGCAGAAGAGCCCGATGACATGGAAGACGCACCGATAAGGAACAGCGATGACCTGATCAGAAAACTGCGCAGTGCAGGCACCGTGACCGATTCTGAAGATAATGAGGAATCGGAATCAGCTCCAGCCATGTCGGCCGAATATGAAGACAGTCTGAGAATCCGTTTTGAAGATCTTGTCATATCAGAACAGCTTTTCCTGCAGAAAGGTTTGAAGATTTCAGACATAGCAACCCGCCTGAGCACAAACAGGACATACATTTCAAGACTTGTCAACAATACCTACGACATGAGTTTTTCGGACTACATAAACACATTGAGGATTGACTATGCAGAACAGTACCTTATTCACAACCGAGGAGCCAAGCAGACTGACATAGCCGAGGCCTGTGGTTTCCCTAATGCTTCATCATTCAACAACATTTTCAAAAAGATTACAGGCGTAACGCCCAAGATCTGGCTGGCTACCAGATCATGATCAATAAGCCTTGGACAGTCACAAGAACACAAAATCTTCCAATCATGACCAATACATACATTGACACAGATCTTTCAATGTACACCATACTGATTGTGGATGACATTCCGGTCAATGTCATTCTGCTTCAGACCATGTTGTCAAAATTCGGAATCAGAACTGTCACGGCAAAGAACGGAGAGGAAGCGCTGAACAGAATCAGTGAAACCAAGCCCGATCTTATGCTTCTGGATATAAAAATGCCGGTAATGGACGGATTCGAAACTCTTCAGGCCATCAAGTCCAACCCGGAGACGAGCGACATCAAAGTCGTGATGGTCACCGCATTCACAGCACAGGACGAAGTCCGGAAAGCCATGGATTCCGGCGCTTGCGGATACCTTACAAAGCCAATAATGATGGATGACCTGTTAAGATGTGTGACAAATCAGCTCAAAAAATGAATGTGTTTGATTTTTTTACATAAAAATTTGATTATTTGTCCAATGTAGTTATATTTGCGACATTATAATCAAGAATATGGCACAGAAGAATATCGACTTGTCAAAGTATACAGTGCTTGCTGTTGACGACATCCCAATGAATCTGCTTCTGATCAGCAAGATTCTGACCAGACTAAATATCAATGTCAAGACTGCAGCCAACGGCAGAGAAGCCTTGGATATGATAGAAAAGGAAAGACCAAGTCTGGTCCTGCTGGACCTTATGATGCCCGAAATTGACGGGTATGAAGTTCTGACAAGGCTGCGTTCCAATCCGGCGACGGAAGATCTTCGGATAATAATCCTGTCCGCCCTGAATTCAAATGAAGACATTGTAAAAGGTTTCAATCTAGGTGCCAATGACTTTATAACAAAGCCTATCATTCTTGAAAAGCTGACAAGTTGTGTTGTAACCCAACTTCAGCTTGTAGAAACCGGAAACTGACTTTCATGTCAAGACATAAAAATGGCCGTCCGTATTTCCGGACGGCCATTTCTGTCATATTACAATTCCGTTTTTCCTCATATCCTCATCGGCTTTCTTTTTCTCTTCCATTAACAGCATGAGAAGCCACTGTGTCTGTTCCTTGCTCATTCCCAAATCACGGCAGGCCGAATCATACCTGTTAAGCACAGCCTCCTGATAACGGTGATAGGTCACAGACTTCTTTATCTCCTCCTCTATGGTTTCATGCTCAATGTTATAGCTGTCCTCATAATACTGCCTGTATGACTTTTCAGTAACATACTTCAAGCAATAGTAAAACATTGCCCCAGTCAGTATCACCACGCCAAGAACGCCGAACAGCAGCGGCATTTTCTGCAGCAGTGAAAGCAAGGCCAGCACACCGCCAACCACAAATGACAGGGATACCAGCAGGAAATCCATATTCTTCTTTGCTATACTGTTCAATCTGTTATTCATATGTTATTTCATTTGACTGTTCTGCAATACTCTGGTCTTCATGTCATTCTCAAGTTCTTTTGCGTCAATGGCCTTGCGGAACGCATTTCTCTGTTCAAGTTCCGCCATATTCCTGACTCTCAGATTGTCAAGAGTCATGTTGAGATTCGATATGGAAAACACCATTGCCACTGTTACCAGAATGAACACGAAGAAAAAGCCGAACAGGATATAAATTTCCTGCTGCGACTTGAGTCTATGGGCCTGAAGTCTGAGTTCGGCATTGTTCAGTTCAGCATCAAGGATTGCCATGTCTTCATTCTGAACTGCAATGTAAATGGAATCCTTTGAAGCCATGAGACCGCTAAGATTCTCATAGGCCAGGCGGAAATTGCCCTGCAGGGAATACAGTTCCGACTTCTGTTCATACACATCCCTTTCCTTGCTCAAAGAATCGGCCTTACCGATTGCCCGGGAATATGAGCCCGATGAACGCAGCCAGCAGATTTCCATCAGCCTGCGTGTGTCAGCATCGGTCTGGACAGTATAAAGCGGATTCTGGACAAGAGCCTGATAGCAGTCACGGAATGACTCCACATTGCCCTGTGCCTCATACAGATATGCTTTGGTTATCAGAACACGTACCTTGAGTGACGGGTAAAAGTCCTGATATTCTTCGGCCATTTCCAAGTAACGGCTGACCTCATCAAAACGTTTCAGCTTTATAAGTTCACGGGCAATCATTATATAAATGCCCGGCAGTTCCTGTTCCTCACGCGCCTGGATGCAATACTCCGCAGCCTTACGGTAATTTCTGACAGACAGTTCCGAATTTGTCCTGTAAGACTGTATCAGCCCGATTATTCTATGCGCATACATCTGACCAAGACTGTTGCCGGACTGCGATGCGCGTGATGACATGTCACGTGCTTCAAGCATAGCGTCCGATACGTTGCCAGACATAAGAAGAAGATTGCACCAGTCATACATTGTCACAAAATAGAACTCTGTCATCTGACGGTTGTAACCGGCCATTGATTTCAGTTCACTGACTATGGCTCTCATACGCAGACTGTCATGAAGCACATATCGGGCCGGCAGTTCCAATGACAAGGCAAGCATCTTGTACCGTGAGTCCTTCTTGTATTCACCGAATTCATAGATTGAATCAGCCAGCACAAGGTTCGATGCGTCATACTGCCTGATACGTCCGTTGGCATAACGCAGATAGACCTCATTATTGACGCCAAGCCGGTTTCTTATCTGTCCGAATGACGGAATACAGAAGAAAAGGACAAGCAATATTGCCAGGTTACGTTTCACTTTGTGCTATTTGACGTAAGAATTGAATGTGGAATAGAAGCAGCTGCCTATTCCGGAAATGCTTTCAACGCCAACCGTGCCGTTCATGTTCTCAGTGAACATTTTTGCTATGGTCAGCCCAAGTCCGACACCGGTCTTGAACATGTCATCTTTCCAGAATATGTTGAACACAAGATTCTGCCTGGTCCTTTCGATGCCACGTCCGCTGTCATCAACATACAGACGCACCTTACTGTCCGCAAGGCTGTATTCCCAACCCAGACGGACAAGACCCTTCTTGGTAAATTTGAACGCATTCTTGATATACTGTCCCATTACTGATTCTATTCTGACAGGATCAACCATTGCATACACATTGTTCCTTCCCTTAGTCAGAACGAATTCGATTCCATCAGGAACATTTTCGGCCCATTTCTGATAAATCCGGGTCATAAGGGACTCTATTTCCGTATCTACAGGATTGACATCGGTCCTGCCGCTTTCAAAACGGGAGAACTGAAGTATGTCTTCAATCATCTCACCAAGGAACAGCGCGTTTTCCCTGATCAGGCGGCTTATCTCAACTCTTTCCTCTTCAGTATAGTCATCATCGGCACTGAGAAGCTGGGCAAAACCCAGAATTGCATTCAACGGAGTACGGATTTCATGACTGATATTCATCATGAAAGTCTCCTTGCGGGTAATCTCTTCTGCCACAAGAGCAGCCTCGGCCATATTGTCATTATACCTTACGGAATCATCAATATCAATCACAATACCTGATATATGACCTTCGGACTTCAGGCGTTCACCCGTACGGAACTGCCACCAGCGGTATGTCCGGCCATTGTCTGCTGTCAGACGGAATTTCATGTTTGAAATATCCTGTCCTGCCAATACTGCATTGACAACATCTGACAGGACATCCCTATCCTCAATGTACAGTCTGTCCTGAAGTCCCAGAAGATCATCGGCCGAACGGACAATGATACAGTCAGCATCCTGAAGAGCCATGTTCATCATGACATGTTCCTGCTCCAGAGCATCAATGGCATTGTCCAGCTTGAAATCCCTGCGGAAAAACAGCGCCTTGACAATATAGTACACTGCAACAATAAACAAAACGGCCAGCAATGCCAATGTCAAGACGTAATGGAAGTTGTGGCGGGTACTCCACGGAGCCCCGATAATTTCAAAATCCTTTGAGAAATCACCATACTTCAGGCCAAGAAGTTCCATGGCTTCCCAATCCATATATGGTTTTGCCTGGTGCTGTCTGACCGGAAGGCTGCCAGCCCTTTCACCTTTCAGCACCCTGGCCACATATTCGGCCTGATCTTCAGCCACTGTCTCATATGATGCGAAATAACCGCACAGATGACGCTTCAGTCCATCGGCAAAGCCGTCCCTTATGGCGGTGAACTGCGGTCTCAGTGTCAAATTGAGAATCTGTTCATTTTCAACATCCATCTTGACTGTCAAAGTCGGAATGCGGCTCAGACGCTGGAACAGTTTTTTTCTCAATACGGCAATCTCCTCCTCGTCACTGCCATATCCGTCAACGGAATAACTGACATTTGAGAATGTGCTTATGACAATTGAGTCCTTATATTTTTCCGTAAGTTCTTCAGGCAGCATTTCATGTATCCGCAAATCACTTTTGAACACATACGGAGGACGGTTCAGTTCTGAAGCCATTCTTTCCTTGACCCTGAGGTCGTATGCTGACGTGTCCAGTTCAACGACTACCAGCGACGAATCCATTCTCTGACCACGCAGAGCCGTATATCGGGCCATTTTATGAGCCAGATCGATGTTTCTCGTAAAATCCAGCAGATCTGTACAGACAGCCAACGGCACATTACTCTGCCTTATCATGTTCCAGTCAGGGCAATGAAGACCTGCCGCCACGACCGGCACGCTGTCCATTGGTGGAAGCCATTGCGAATATGTACCTGCAAGGAACTGGCTGAGCGTCCTGTCGTCAAAGAAGCATATCACGTCCGGAACCCACCCTTCACGATTCATTGTCTCCAGAGGTTTCACATACGCATCCTGGCTGGAATAATTAAGTTTGCCTGCCGAATATACATTCCTTATGTCTGCCGTTATTCCGTTCTTCCGCAGAGCTCCGGCAAACGTGCCATCATAAATCCTATAATTCTGAAAAGTAGAATCATACACATGAAACACAAGAATGCGGCTGGCATTAACTGATCCCGAAGAATCTGTTCCACGTCCCATGGGGCCGCATGAAACAGCAAATATTGCGGCCTGCAACAACAGCATCAATGTCTTAATCTTCTTCATTCCATTCACGCTTCTGTCTGCATTTCATAAAGCGGCAGACGGAACCAGAAACGGCTGCCCTCTCCCTGTCTGCTGGTAAATCCGTACTGTCCGTTCTGCTTTTCAATCACAGTTCTGCATATATCCAGTCCCAGCCCCGTCCCGTTGTAATTGCCCTTGGCCATTCCGAAACGCTGCTTGACCACTTTCTTGTCCTCTTCACTGATTCCGATACCTGTGTCTGACACATACACCTCTATGCATTTGTCCTGAGCAATTACAGTCCATCCGAATGTCACAGAACCTGCCAGTGTATATTTGAATGCATTGCTCAGGAAATTGTTTATGACCTGAGTGGTACGTACAGAATCGGCCATTATTGTGACATCCGGTCCCTGGTAAGGCTCATAAATGAACTTCAAATGTAACGGACAAAGTATTCTGTTGGTCTGATAGCTGTCATTCATCAGCTTGGCGGCACTGATTTCCCTCATTTTGAACGACATGCTGTCAACGCTGTCTGACGGTTTGCGGACAGCCTCATCTATCAGGTTCAGAAGTTGGGCAGTGTTGTCTTTGATCAGGTTCGAATACATTGACCTTTCTTCAAAAGTGCAATCCTCGGCAAGCAGCTGTGCAAAACCGGATATGGCATTCAGCGGAGTACGGATATCGTGAGTGATGTTGGCAATGAAGTTTTCCTTTGAAGTGACTTCTTCCGCTCTTCTGGCCGATTCCCTGAGCGTATTCTCATATTCGACCGTTTTATCAATGTTGACGGCAAAACCGGTTACAAGATCACGGTCATCGAATTTTCTGAAAGTCATTTCCCACCAGTGCCATCCGCGGTCAAGGAAAGATGCCCTGACTCTGACCTTTGACTTCTGGACATCAGATTCTGAAATGTTCGTGCATACATCGAACGAATCAAAACTGTTCGGATCCACGAACAGTTCCTTGAATTTCTGCAGCGGCCATGAGTTGCGGCCTGAATCACTGCCGGCATTTCTCAAAAATGACAGTTTTCCGTCCGATATTGTGAGAAACACAGAATCACTCCCTTCAAGAACAAGCAGACGTTTCTGTGACTCTTCCTGCAGTCTGGCAAACATTTCAGTTCTGGCTTTGTTCCTGTTTCCATAGCCAATACTGACAATGAGGAAAATGATAAAAAACAGCAGCAGGACAGAAAAGCCTATGATAAGACAGAAAAATGTCCTGTGTGTGACATGAAACGGTGCGTTCACTACGACAAACTGGTCCTTGACGGCAGAATATTCCAATGGAGGATCCATAAGTTTCATGGCATTCCAGTCCATGATAAACTCCTTCTGGTGCATGTCAACCGGTATTTCCGACGGATTTTCGCCCTGCAGAATGCGCAGAGAATAATGTACCTGATCAACTATCTGGGTTTCAATGCTGGCAAAATAGCCGCAAAGGAATTTGGTCCTCTTGAAGTCATTTGACCGGTCTCCACGGCTTTCATTGTTGGAAGAGCTGTAATTTGAAAACTGTTCTCTGATTGCCGTGACCTGAGGCTTGGAGTCCAGATCAAGGAAACTGTTGCTGAATATGTCATACTTGACCTGGACATGTCCCAAGCGCCCTGATGACGAATAAGCCTTTATCCTTTGGGTAATGTCCAGCCCTGTTGAAACGTCTGAACCTGACGGTCTGTTGCTTTCCGGATCAGCCATTGATGCAAATGCGACAGTAACACATGCGTCATCATCATTATCGGGGGTGACGGCATCGGATATCAAAGCCTTGCGGAACGGGGTGTTGTCAACATACAGCGCCGAATCGGATATGTTCCTGCGCATCTGATTCCTGATGACGTCCTGATAACCGCCGTAATCAATTTCAACCAGAACGTCCTTCAATCCATACAGATTCTTGACCAGACTGCAGTTGGTAGCCAGATCTGCAGGGTCTCTCAGGCCGGTAAGCAACGGATATTCAAAACGGTTGAAAGACGGAACTGAAACGCCGGCGAACACTGACGGGACAGTTCTGACCAGAGTATCCGCATGTTCCAGGACATAGTTGAATGCCAGATCATCATTTATAAGAATAATATCGGGATTATATGAAAAGACCGATGACGCCAGAGTGACGTTTCCTGCCGGTCCGCGGAAGACAGGATTGTCCGTATGTATAAGGTCCAGGTAAATGTGGTGCGTTCTGACCTTTACCCCATGCCTTTTATAAGCATGATACATTATATTTCTGAAATAGCGGCCTTCCTGCCCCATTTCATTGTATGAGTGGATTATGACAATGGAATAATTGCCGCCTTTCAGCTTGCTGCCCAGATTGATCTGGTTGGCCTTGTGATATTTGGCATCATTCAGGGCAAGCGGATTGCATGAACATAAAAGAAGCGTCAGCAATACGATGCCGACCCTTGCAACAGCCCTACCTATTGATTTGAAGTCCTTTTTTTCCAATCTTTTCCGTTATGTGATTGTCAATTGCAAATTTAAAAACATATTTCATTTCAACAAAAAACTTATCGGATTTCTTTTGCTGGCAAAAAAAATGGAAATACTGGAATGGAAAGGAAAAAATGGCGAACTTTGCGGCATAGAAATTCATTTACTTACTTCTTTCATGAGCATCGAACTGAAACAGGGTTGCAGATATGCCCTCCTGGTCCCCACAAGCATGGGACTGCGTATTACTCCGAACGCCGGACAGCCGGTACAGTGCAGCGACATTTTCCACATGCAGGCTACAAGTGCAGAAACCAATGTGGCAAGCGTGGCCTCATATCTTGGACTGCCGGTAAAAGTGCTGACCACATTCGTTGAAGGCAGTCCGTTCTCACAGTTCATAAAGCAGAATCTGCGCAGCCGCGGAATGGACTTTGAAGGGCCCGATGTACCGCAGGGCGGTCCCTGGGGCTACCGCCACCAGATTAACGTGGCAGACAGCGGATACGGAAGCCGCGGTCCGCGCGTGTGGAACGACCGTGCCGGCGAGGTCGGACGTACTCTGAATGTGAAGGACTTTGACCTGGAGCGCATATTCTCTCAGGAAGGCGTGCAGATAGTACATCTGTCAGGTCTGGTAGGCGCGCTGAGCCCCGAAACCAGCCGTTTCTGCCTTGAGATTGCACGCACCGCAAAGAAATACGGAACGCGCATAAGTTTCGATTTGAACTACCGCGCATCGTTCTGGAAGGGACGTGAACAGGAACTGCATGACATATTCAGCGAAATTTGCAGCATAAGTGACATACTGATTGGCAACGAAGAGGACTTCCAGCTGTGTCTGGGCATTGAAGGCCCCGAGGCCGGCGGCAAGGACATTGCAGCCAAGATTGACGGTTTCAAGGAGATGATACGCCGCGTCAGGGCGCAGTACCCGAATGCACAGGTGTTTGCCACCACCCTGCGTCAGGTTGAGAACACCAACAGCCACAACTGGGGTGCAATCATGCTTGAGGGTGACAACTGGCACGTGGTCGAACCGCGCAACATACATGTCCTGGACCGCATAGGCGGCGGCGACGGTTATGTGGGCGGCATGCTGTATGCCATCCTGAAAGGCTGGGAGCCTGAAAAGTGGATCCAGTTCGGCTGGGCCACAGGCGCACTGGCCACCACCATGCTGACCGACTACGCGCAGCCGGCCGATGAGGACCAGGTATGGAGCATCTGGAACGGCAACGCCAGGGTAAAGAGATAAGCCATGCTGTACTTTGCACGCGGTTCAAAGACCGATGTCATAACGCCACAGGAGGTACGTCAGATACTGAAAGACGTGTTTGACGGCATGGGCCCGCGCAGGCGCGTCCTTGCGCTGCCGCCGGACTACACCCGTCTGAACTCATACGCAGGCCCCATCACCGAAATGTGCTATGACTATTTCGGAACTGCCCTGACAGACATCATGCCCGCCCTTGGCACACACGTGCCCATGACGGACAGCCAGATATCGGACATGTTCGGACACACGCCAAAGGAACTGTTCCGCGTCCATGACTGGCGCAATGACGTGGTCACAGTGGGTGAAGTTCCATCGGACTATATAAAAAAGGTATCGGAAGGCAAACTGGACTATTCGTGGAAGGCGCAGGTGAACAGGCTGCTGCTGGATGCGTCATTCGACCTTATTCTGTCAATAGGTCAGGTGGTGCCGCACGAGGTCATTGGCATGGCCAATTACAACAAGAACATTTTTGTGGGCGTGGGCGGCTTTGAAGGCATAAACAAGAGCCACTACCTGGGCGCCACCTACGGCATGGAGCGAATCATGGGGCGCGCAAAGAGCCCCGTGCGGGACGTGCTGGAATACGCATCACAGCATTTCATAAAGGACCTGCCCATAGTCTATATACAGACCGTACTTTCAAAGGCCGATGACGGGCAGATGAAGCTGCGCGGCCTGTTCATAGGCGACGACTTCGAGTGCTTCCAGCGCGCCGCAGACCTGGCTCTTGAGACCAATTTCATAATGGTGGAAAAGCCAATCCGCAAGTGTCTGGTCTGGCTGGACCCCAAGGAGTTCATGAGCACATGGCTGGGCAACAAGGCCGTTTACCGCACACGCATGGCTCTGGCCGATGACGCCGAACTCATTGTCATGGCTCCCGCCCTGCGCGAATTCGGCGAGGACAAGACAATTGACATGCTGATACGCAAGTACGGCTACCACGGCACTCCGGCCACACTCAGGGCCGTTGAAGAGAATCAGGACCTGCGCGACAACCTTGGTGCCGCAGCCCACCTCATACACGGTTCCAGTGAAGGTCGCTTCAACATTACCTACTGCCCGGGTCCTGCCGTAAGCCGTCAGGAGATTGAAGGCGTGGGATTCGGCTGGGCCAGCCTTGAAGAGACCATGTCACGCTATGGTGTGACGTCCCTGAAGGACGGCTGGAATACCGTGAACGGTGAAGAGATATATTACATTTCAAACCCGGCACTGGGTCTGTGGGCCTATCCGGAACGATTCAAAAATTAACCTGTATGAAGATAGTCTGTGACAACAAGATTCCCTTTCTGAAGGGAGCGCTTGAACCCTACGCCCAGGTAGTCTATCTGCCCGGCAAGGACACCACCCCCGATGTCGTGCGTGATGCCGATGCCATTATCACCCGCACCCGCACCATCTGCAACGAAGAGCTGCTGAAAGGCTCAAGCGTCAAAATCATTGCCACAGCAACCATCGGATTTGACCACATTGACACCGCATGGTGTGAAGGGAACGGCATTGCATGGACCAACGCTCCCGGCTGCAATTCGTGGTCGGTGCAGCAGTACATTGCATCACTGCTGGTATCGCTGTCACGGACTTACGGATTCGACCCCAAGGAGAAGACCGTGGGCGTGATTGGCGTGGGCAACGTGGGCAGCAAAGTGGCCCGCATTGCCGCCCTGTTGGGCTTCAAGGTCGTGCTGAACGACCCTCCGCGCCAGCGCCGGGAAGGTCTGAAGGACTTTGTCAGTCTGGACACACTGATTGAAGAGAGCGACATCATTACCTGCCATGTACCGCTACAGCGTGACGGTGAGGACTGCACCTGGCACCTGTTCGACGAAACACGTCTTGCCTCACTGCGCAAGGACCAGATACTCATAAACAGTTCACGCGGCGAGGTTGTGGACAATCAGGCCCTGAAAAAGGCCCTGCAGGACAGGAAGATACTTGCCGCATCGCTTGACGTGTGGGAGAACGAACCCGCCATTGACACGGAACTTCTTGACCTGCTCTACACCGGCACCCCGCACATAGCCGGCTATTCGCTTGACGGCAAAGCAAACGGCACCACCATGAGCGTACAGGCCGTGGCACGTTTCCTTGACCTGCCCTGCCGGGACTGGGAGGTTACTGAAATCCCTCTGCCCGCCCAGCCTGTGGAGTTCAGCCTGGACTGCACCGGAAAGACCGCCCGTCAGGTTCTGGCCGAAGCCATAATGTACACGTATGACATAAAGTCCGATGACGCCCGCCTGCGTTCAGACATCGGACTGTTTGAAAAGCAGCGTGCCGACTACCCCGTACGCCGCGAATTCCCCGCCTTCACCGTGAAGCTTGAGAACGATGTGACCGGCAGCGCCACCGTCTTTCTGCGCGAGGCAGGATTCCGCATTGCCGGAGATCAGGAAACAGCATAGGACAACACATCGGGGCCGCCGCCTTTTCCTGACAGGCGGACCGTACAATGATTCTTGCCAATCCGGTAACGCAGATGCCTTGTGGCACGGTTTCCGCTGCCGGATTGGCAAATTAGACAAGGATGCCTTCTAGATATAAAAAACAATCCAATAGTATGAATTTATTGCATACTTTTTGATTTTTTCATAGTTATCGGTATTTTTGTACGACAATTGCATGGTATGAAAAGAAAGATAACAGAGCATCTTCTTAAATGGAAGGATACACCGGGACACAAGCCACTGATTCTTCAGGGAGCAAGACAAGTTGGGAAATCATATATCCTTGAAGAATTCGGCAGAACGTGTTATAAGAACCTTGTTAAGGTCAGCCTTGACCTTGTTCCTGATGTAAGGGACTTTCTTGCAAAAAACATAGACCCTATGGAAATAATCGCGTTCCTTGAATCTATGTACAACACCAGAATAATACCGGGAGAGACACTTGTCTTTCTTGACGAGATCCAGGACTGCAAGAGAGCATTGCTTAGCCTCAAATATTTTCAGGAACAACATCCTGAATATGACATAGTCGCTGCCGGGAGTCTCCTTGGAGTTGCAATCAACAATGAAGAATCGGATGAGGGCCGTTTTTCTTATCCTGTTGGCAAGGTGGATGAACTGACCTTATATCCGATGGATTTTGAGGAATTCCTTTGGGCAATGGACAAGGATATACTTTCAGAGAATATCCGTGAACATTTTGCGACAAATGAGAAGATGCCGGAATCCCTGCATAATCAGGCATCGGACCTATACCAAAAATACCTTGTCGTAGGAGGAATGCCTGAGAGTGTCCTGAAATACCGGCAGACGCAAAGTTATCTTGCCAGCAGGGAAATCCAGCAGTCAATTCTGGCGGGCTACGACAAGGATATGACAAAATATTCGTCTCCGGCCACAGCGGTAAAAATCCGGGCATGCTTCAATTCAATACCAGCCCAGTTGGCGAAAGAGAACAGGAAATTCCAATACAAGCTGGCAAAGAAAGGCGGTACTGCAACAATATTTGGGGAAGCTATCCAATGGCTGATGCAGTCAGGTGTTGCCTCAAAATGTACTCTCGTGTCCCACGGCTATCTCCCTTTGTCTGCTCAAGTGGATGACAGTGATTTCAAGATTTACATGGCAGACGTCGGATTACTGGGAGCTAAAGCCCAGATACCGGCAACGATGCTTCTGGGCTCCATTGAGACCGACAATACATTTCTCGGTTCAGTTGCCGAGAACTACGTGGCCCAGCAACTGCAGGCATTGAAATATCCACTCTTCTATTGGAAGAATGACAACACCGCAGAACTTGAATTCGTACTCCAAAAGGAAGATAATATTATTCCGACAGAGGTAAAAAAAGGCCGGAGGGTGAAAGCGCAAAGCATGACTCAGTTCATGGAAAAGTACAAAACATCTTTAGCATACAGAATATCCGGGAAGAATTTCGGACTCTCTAACGGTATCAAAGCAATTCCACTATACGCTGTATTTTGTATCGGTCCAGACAATTGATGCTACTGTGTGATGGTTCTTGCCAATCCGGTAACGCAGATTCCTTGTGGCATTGATTCCGCATCCGGATTGGCAAGTATTGGTGTCCGCTAATATTATCTGACAGGTCAAAAATCAGGCTGAATCTCCGAAATGGAGGTCCAGCCTTTTAGTTATCTTTGTTTCTGCGACAAAACTCAAATACCATGAACAAAAGTAGTCATTTTATCGGACAGCCGGCATATGGTCAGCTGATATCTTTGCTTGATAAAGCAGAAACTCTTGTAATCAGCCGTTCAAACGGTGGCGAACGCTATGTTAGATATGATTATGTCCCGGCAGGGGGGGGGTATTACCCGTTGGGGTTCATTGTGCAGTCATCGACAAGCTGCCCTTCCTGCCGTTTCTTCTCCCTTGGCGGGAACGTGGCGTCAAATCCGTTGAAGGCATCGGGGTTATCAAAAGCAATGTAGTATCCTTTCGGAGTGTGATACGTGCCTTCAATGCCCTTCAGGTATCCCGGAATCAGTTCCTGGGCCAGGAAATACGGCACTTCGGACTCCTTCGGCTCTGCGTGATAATGAATGTTCAGGGAACTTGCAAGGACAAATCCGGCATGTCTGTAGAATTCGATGTTGCCTTCCATACACAATACTCCGATACCCATCTCCCGGGCCTTCTCAATTGAATAGTTCAGCAATTTAAGGCCATACCCCTTGCGTTTCCAGTCGGGATGTATGCTGATGGGACCGAATGTCCAGGCAGGCAGAACACTGCCATCCTCGCGGATTATTTCGGCCTTGGAATACATTACGTGCCCAATGATCCTGCCGTCTTCCTCCATCACGAAATCCAGTTCCGGTATGAAGTCGGGATTGCTGCGGTAATGGTGCAGCACGAAATGCTCAACGCAACCCGGCGCATATACGTTCCAGAATGCTTCACGGGTAAGTTCTTCTACCTTGCGGTAGTCTTCGGGCGTTTCAAGTCTGATGTTCATAGTTTTCTAATTTGTCTCCACTGGAACCTGGATAATGGTCAGCCATTTGTCCGAATCCTCCTGATTCCAAATTCCGTCTATATAGACCGCACGCGGACTGCCTGAAATCTTATAGCCTTCCTTTTCGAGCCAGGCAAAAAGGTCAAGATAGGCCTGATACAGCTTGCCATACTCTCCGAACACCTTCAGGCAGGCCGCCTTCGGGACCTCAGGTATGTCCTTGAACTTGATGATTTCGGAATCCTTACCCTTGGCTGAGACTTTTTCGCAATACTCGATGTCGATATCGGAAGGCTTGTAGCCTCCGTGTTCGATGGTGTAGCAGTAGCCCGGTTCGGGGCACTCGCAGCCCAGGCGGGCCATTTCAGGGCCGATGACTTCGCAGCACAGACGGCCCAGGTCTTCGTAAGAAGGGATAATTGTACGGTGACTTGCAACTGTGATTGCAGGCAGGCTTTCAAAATAAACTTTTTCCATTTTGTGCAATTTCTTTTGGGAAGCCACCACGGCCTTGAGCATCCGTTCGCGCTCCTTCAGCACCTCAAGTTCAGCTTTGCAGGCCCTGATCTTCTCTTCAAGAGACTCGATTGAAGGAAAATGTCTGTCATCGTCCCAAAGATCCTTTATCTCTTCCAGCGAATACCCAAGGCTCTTGAGCGTCATGATGCTCTGAATCTTCTGCAGCTGGCCCACGGAATAATACCTGTAGCCTGTCCATCGGTCTATGATTTCAGGAACCAGAAGCCCAATCTCCTCATAATGCCTGAGTGCCCGTACCGTAACACGGCCAAGGCGTGAGAACTCCCCGATTTTCAATCTGTTTTCACTCATAACATCTGTGCACTGAATGATAACGCCTGCAAAGGTATATGCTGCCGTAGGGTACGAGTCAAGAGGTTATCAAGGAAAATTTTCAAACATATCGCATAATCGAGTCTCATCACTCTTACCGGTTTGTCGCTGCCGATTTCCAGACCGGGGCACAGTGTTTCCTTGCCTGTATCTACGAACACGCATTTCTCCATCACGCGGCCGGAGGCAGGATTATCAGGGAAATAATCACTCCAGAGGACGGAAAAGCCTTTCACGTTGAAGCAATAATCAATGATAGCCTCAAGTGCTTCGGTACAAAGGCCTTGATTCCAATACGGCTTGGCAATCCAGTAGCCGATCTCGCACTGGTCATCTGCTATGTCGAGGTTGGAACTTCCGGCAGGAAGATACCCGATGCTGCCTATCACCTCCGAGACTTCCTTCAACTCAACAGCCCACATCCCTTCACCGCTGAAGACAGTCCGTATGATTTCAAGGCTCTCCTCCACCGACCTGTGCGGCGGCCAGCCCGCCCGAGGCCCGACATCCAGGTCAGAAGCATATTTGAACAGCGCCTCGGCGTCTGATTCACGCCAAGGTCTGAGAATCAGTCTTTTCGTATTTAATATCATCATTTTCTTCTCATTATCTTTGATGTATATCCCTGGGGTAATCGTGAATCCACCAGACGGGATTCTTCACCAGCGGTATCATTATCGCTGCGGTGAAAAGCAGCACCAATGCGGCTGTCTCAATTATGATTATTGTCCAATTCATACCGTTATTTCAAATTCCGATGCAAAGATACAATATTTTTATAATCTAACAACTGTTATGCTACACCTGTTTTATACTTACACGAATCACTCGCGTTTTGTTCGCCGAAGCCCTGCACATCAGCGAGATAAACACCGGCATCCACAAATTTGGAAAGGGATGTTCTTTGTATTAATCAGTAAAGGAAGCCAAACATCCAAATTGGAATCTTGTTCTGGAAGGCAATTTCAGCAACTTAGTTTCTGCATCTGGTTGCCTTTTTTGTATCAAGAAGTATGTTTTCCAACTGCCTGCCATATGATCAGATATGGAAATGTGTCCGCTAAGTCTATAAGTTTGGTGTCGGATGAAAGATGGGCTTACTGCAGATAATGCAATGTATTTGAAGGATTATTCGCTATCTTTATCCCGATAAATTGCAAGTTAAGGCTAATGAAAAAGATATTTCTATTGCAGGCAGGTATCATTGTTGTATTAACACTTTTGATGTTGTCCATCGGTTGCTCATCTCTCCGTAACATACCATCCCCAAAAGAAATGGAAGCAATCAATCTGTATGAACTCTTTAATGAAGGTGGCATGAATTCGCAAACAGGTGTATTTGGTGTCTTTTCATCAGTGCAGACCGATAGTGTCAGAACAATACCTATTGTCGGTTCAGAATTGGACACACTAAAAGCAATTATGTCAGAAGCAGAGAAATCAAAACGGTGGAAGATACAATATAAGACCACACCCCATTTGCTGTTCTTTGAAATGACTGATTCAGACAATGCAAAACACAGGATGTGGCTTGATCATAACGTCTTAACTGATCTTGACGCAGATGTTATGTATTTTGTGAAAGACATCGATCATAAGCAGTGGTTAAGTTCTTTCTATGAGAAGTATACTGGAGAGTATTTGGATATTCAGTAAACGGATTTATTGATAGAAAGCAGTTTTTCTATTCGATGAATAATTATATTTGTTTCATTAAATCCCCATTTAATTAGGGACTGTCTGGAAATGCTTAGAATTTCCAGACAGTCCCTAAATAGCTGTATAAAAATGGGCTACAAACACTCCGTCATGTATATCGGAACGATGGACGTCTGAGCATCTTTCTGGAAATCCTTCGAGCATATGAGATAC